>DNMQ01000392.1 GCA_003488145.1 Pseudomonas sp. | reverse complement strand
AGATGCCGAACACCGGGATGTCGGTTTCGAGCACCTGCTGAATCGCCTTGATCGCGTAGTCGCACGGTTCGGGGTCACCCGGGCCGTTGGCCAGGAAGATGCCGTCCGGATTCAGCGCCAGGGCTTCGCTGGCTGGCGTCTGCGCCGGCAGCACGGTGACGCGGCAACCGCGGGCGACCAGCATGCGCAGGATGTTGTACTTCACGCCGTAATCAAAGGCGACGACATGGTAGGACAGCTCGCTGGCGGGCATCTCGGCATGGCCGTCATCCTTCAGGCACCAGACACTGGAGCGCCACTCGTAACGCTCCTTGACGCTGACTTCCTTGGCCAGATCCATGCCCTTGAGGCCGGGGAAGCTGCGCGCCAGCTCCAGCGCTTTCTCTTCTGTCGCGTCGCTACCAGCCAGGATGCAGCCGTTCTGCGCACCCTTCTCACGCAGGATACGGGTCAGGCGACGAGTATCGATGCCGGCGATGGCAACGGTGCCATTGGCCTTGAGGTAGTCAGGCAGGGGTTGCTTGTCGCGCCAGTTGCTGGAAATCAGCGGCAGGTCGCGAATAACCAGACCCGCAGCCCAGACTTTCCAGGACTCGGCATCCTCCGGCGTAGTACCAGTGTTGCCGACATGAGGATAGGTCAGGGTTACGATCTGCTTGGCGTAGGAAGGATCGGTGAGGATTTCCTGATAGCCGGTCATGGCGGTGTTGAACACCACCTCACCAATGGTTTGCCCATCGGCGCCGATGGATTCGCCGCGAAAGATGCTGCCATCGGCAAGGGCCAGGATGGCTGGCGTAAGGGCTGGCTTAATCAAGAGACCTCCCGTAGATCAAGGCTGGAGCAGACGCAGATTGTAAAAAAGCGGGATGACGTGTGAAGGTCATCCCGCTTTTTGTTTGATTCATTTCTGCGCAACTTTTAGTGGACACACTAAAGCGGGAAGCTTACATAAAACCGCCTTTCGGGTCCAGCCAAAATAGCCGGCAAACGCACTCGAACGGGGCGCGACGCTGCCAGCCGAGGCAGCGAATCATTTCAGACCGAGCACATCCTGCATGTCGTAAAGACCTGCCGGCTTCTCATCCAGCCATAGCGCGGCACGCACGGCGCCCTTGGCGAAGGTCATGCGACTGGAGGCCTTGTGGGTGATTTCCACGCGCTCACCATCGGCGGCGAACAACACTGTGTGATCACCGACCACGTCGCCAGCACGGACGGTAGCGAAGCCGATGGTGTCGCGCTGACGCGCACCGGTTTGCCCCTCACGTCCATATACCGCAACCTTCTGAAGGTCACGCCCGAGCGCCTCGGCGACGACTTCACCCATGCGCAGTGCGGTACCAGAAGGTGCGTCCACCTTGTGCCGGTGATGCGCTTCGATGATCTCGATATCCACGTCGTCACCTAATACCCGCGCTGCCGTATCCAGCAGCTTGAGGCACAGATTGACGCCGACACTGAAGTTGGCGGCAAAGACGATCGGGATGTCCCTGGCCGCCGCAACGAGACGCTCCTTCTCGTCAGGCGAGAATCCGGTGGTACCGATCACCATCGCCTTGCCGGCGCGCCGGCAGACTTCCAGATTCTTCAGGGTCACCGAAGGATGGGTGAAATCGATCAGCACGTCGAACTCATCAATGGCCCTGACGAGCTCACCGGTCAGCGGCACCCCCAGACGACCGATGGCTGCCAGCTCGCCGGCATCGGCACCCACCAGAGTGCTGTCCGGACGATCGATGGCCGCCGTCAGGCCGGCGGCACCACTGGTCTGCTGCACCGCCTCGATCAAGGTCTTGCCCATACGCCCGGCGGCGCCGGTCACTGCAATACGTCGCATCAATTCAGCTCCAGGCTGCAGGCCTCAAGCAGAGGACGCAGGCACGAAGCCTGTCATCCTCCACCCATAGGCCCTTGTCATACATCACCGAAAAAGCGCTTCACACCTTCGAACCAGCCACTGGCCTTGGGGGAATGCGAGGTATCACCCTGCAGCGTGCCGCGAAACTCCTCGAGCATCTCACGCTGACGCTTGCTCAGGTTGACCGGCGTCTCCACCGCGACCCGACACAGCAGATCGCCCGCCGCACCACCGCGCACCGGCGCAACCCCTTTGCCACGCAAGCGGAACTGCTTGCCGGTCTGGGTACCCTCAGGAATCTTCAGCTTGACGCGGCCATCCAGGGTCGGCACTTCCAGCTCGCCACCCAACGCGGCATCGGCAAAGCTGATCGGCACTTCGCAATACAAATGCTTGCCATCGCGCTGGAAGATCGCGTGCTCGCGCACATTGACCACCACATACAGATCGCCGGCCGGGCCACCCTGAGTGCCCGCCTCGCCTTCGCCAGACAGACGAATGCGATCACCGGTATCGACACCCGGCGGCACCTTGACCGAGAGTGTCTTCTGCTCTTCGACGCGCCCCTGCCCATGGCAGCTGCCGCACGGATCGGAAATCATCTTGCCGCTGCCGTGGCAACGAGGACAGGTCTGCTGCACCGAGAAGAAGCCCTGCTGCATGCGCACCTGACCGATACCGCCACAGGTGGTACAGGTCACCGGGCTGGTGCCCTTCTTCGCACCGGAGCCATCGCAGGTCTTGCACTCGACCAGGGTCGGCACGCGAATGGTCACGGTGGTGCCGCGCACCGCCTCTTCCAAGTCGAGTTCGAGCGTGTAGCGCAGATCGCTGCCACGCTGTGCGCCGCCACGACCGCCGCCGCGGCCGCCACTGAAGAAATCACTGAACACGTCGCCGAAAATGTCGGAGAAGTTCGCACCACCATAACCGGCACCGGCTGCCCCAGCACCCATCTGCGGATCGACACCGGCGTGGCCGTACTGATCGTAGGCAGCCCGTTTGCTCGGATCGGAAAGTACTTCGTAGGCCTCATTGGCCTCCTTGAAGGCGTCTTCAGCCGCCTTGTCCCCCGGATTGCGGTCCGGGTGATGCTTCATCGCAAGGCGCCGGTAAGCTTTTTTCAGCTCTGCCTCGCTGACGCCGCGCTCGACGCCCAGCACCTCATAAAAATCGCGTTTGGCCATAACTATCCTGAACCCTCAAATTCATGCCTTCCAGACACGCCGACGCGGGAGCAAGCCCCCGCGCAGCGGTCGGGCCCGCCCGAACGATGTCGGCGCGGGCTGGAGCGGAAGCAAGCCGGGGCTTACTTGTTGTCCTTGACCTCTTCGAACTCGGCGTCGACCACGTCGTCGCCCGGCTTGCCCTGCTCATCTGGCGACTGACCTTCACCAGCCTGGGCCTGCTCGGCGTACATCTTCTGCGCGACCGGGGTTGAAGCCTGGGAAACCGCCGCGATCTTCGCTTCGATCTCAGCTTTGTCGTCGCCCTTGATGGCCACTTCCAGCTCGCCAAGCGCCTTCTCGATGGCCGCCTTGTCATCGTCGCTGGCCTTGTCGCCGGCTTCGGTGAGCATCTTGCGAGTGGCGTGCACCAGCTGGTCGCCCTGGTTACGTGCGGTGGCCAACTCCTCGAACTTGCGGTCTTCCTCGGCATTCGCCTCGGCATCGCGGACCATCTGCTCGATTTCTTCCTCGGACAGACCCGAGTTGGCCTTGATCACGATGGATTGCTGCTTGCCAGTGGCCTTGTCCTTGGCAGACACGTGCAGGATGCCGTTGGCGTCGATGTCGAAGGTGACCTCGATCTGCGGCATGCCACGCGGTGCCGGCGGGATCTCGGCCAGATCGAAGCGACCCAGCGACTTGTTCTGCGCAGCCTGCTTGCGCTCGCCCTGCAGCACATGAATGGTCACGGCGCTCTGGTTATCGTCCGCAGTGGAGAACACCTGCGACTTCTTGGTCGGGATGGTGGTGTTCTTCTCGATCAGCGGCGTCATCACGCCACCCAGGGTTTCGATACCCAGCGTCAGCGGCGATACGTCGAGCAGCAGCACGTCCTTGACGTCACCGGCCAGGACCGCGCCCTGAATGGCAGCACCCATGGCCACGGCTTCATCCGGGTTGACGTCCTTGCGTGCTTCCTTGCCGAAGAACTCGGCGACTTTCTGCTGCACCAGCGGCATACGGGTCTGACCACCGACCAGGATCACGTCGTCGATCTTCGAAACGTCAACGCCGGCATCCTTCAGCGCAATGCGGCAAGGCTCGATGGTGCGCTGCACCAGATCCTCGACCAGCGCTTCCAGCTTGGCGCGGGAAATCTTCACGTTCAGGTGCTTCGGACCAGACGCGTCAGCGGTGATGTACGGCAGGTTGACATCGGTCTGCTGGCTGGAGGACAGCTCGATCTTGGCCTTCTCGGCCGCTTCCTTCAGGCGCTGCATCGCCAGCGGATCACCCTTGAGGTTCATGCCGGTTTCTTTCTTGAACTCGTCGACGAGGTAGTCGATCAGGCGGATGTCGAAGTCCTCACCACCGAGGAAGGTGTCGCCGTTGGTAGCCAGCACTTCGAACTGGTGCTCACCGTCGACTTCGGCGATCTCGATCACCGAAACATCGAAGGTACCGCCACCCAGGTCATAGACGATCACGGTGTGGTCGCCTTTGGCCTTGTCCATGCCGTATGCCAGCGCAGCCGCGGTCGGCTCGTTGATGATGCGCTTGACGTCCAGACCGGCGATACGACCGGCATCCTTGGTGGCCTGACGCTGGCTGTCGTTGAAGTAGGCCGGAACGGTGATCACCGCCTCGGTCACCGGCTCACCGAGGTAATCCTCGGCGGTCTTCTTCATCTTTTTCAGAATTTCAGCGGAGATCTGCGGCGGCGCCATCTTCTGGCCATTCACCTCGACCCAGGCGTCGCTGTTGTCTGCCTTGACGATCTTGTAAGGGACCATCTGGATGTCTTTCTGCACGACGTCTTCGTCAAAGCGACGACCGATCAGACGCTTCACCGCATACAGGGTGTTGTG
>DNMQ01000023.1 GCA_003488145.1 Pseudomonas sp. | reverse complement strand
GGCTTGCTCTTGAACAGCGCTTCACCGTCCTGGGCCAGAGCCGGCTGCAGGGCCAGCGCGCCACCCAGGGCGAGCATCGGGATAAGGATTTTCTTCATTAGATCTTTTCCTCAAGGCTAAAGGGGAGAGCGTTACCGCTCACCCAAAGGGTGCTCAGCAAAACGCACTGAGCAAGTGCACGGTAAATTTACCGCTTGTGCTAGGCAACCTTTTGTCCTTGGTCATTGTTTGTGGGTTCCGGGACTTCGAACGGCTGCTTCGCGACCCGTGCGGGCAGGCTCAGAATGAATGAGCCGCCATGCCGGTTCCTTGATTGCAATCAAATCATCCCATCGGCACGGTTGCGCCGTCGCCGGCCGCTCGGACACCGGAAAAGCACAAGGCCGGCATTGCGCCGGCCCGTTGCTTGCCGCCTGGTTACTGCTTGGCGGCGGTGATATCGCCCTGGGCGTCGATACCCAGCGTGTAGCCGAGCGAAACGTGGTGGTAGCGCCCGGTGGCGTTGTCGTCGTGGATGGCGAAGCCGAAGTTGTAGAGGTTGCCGGGTGCCAGTGTGACGTCACCCTCGCCGCCGGCGAACTTGCGGGTGAAGACCACCGACCAGGTGTCGCCGTCGAGCTGGCCCTGAGCACCGACCAGCGCCTGCCCGCCCTCCATCACCCGCTCGCCGGCGACGTAGCCGTCGAAGGCCTTGTTCTCGCCACTGCGCCACTGGTTCAGGTCGTAGAACACGCCGTCGGCCAGCGAGCCGCCCTTGACGTACTTGGTCTTGGTCTCGGAGGCTCCAGGCATGGTCCGCGCATCGCCGTGGCAACTGCCCCAGCAGCCGCCCTGCTCGGCCAGCTCCACCTTGGAGCCGCCTTCGAGCATGTAGGCGATCTTCACCGGGTTGGCGGCATCCATCGGTGCCGCGCCGGAGGCGGCCGGCTGCTTCCAGGTGAAGCGCAGGTAGAGGTTCTCGCCGTCATTGGCGGCCTGGACCTTGGCATTGATGAAGGGCGCCTTGCCGGCGATCGGGCTGGGCTCGAGCTTCTGTCCGCTGGCCATCTTGGCGCCCATGTCGCCGGCTTCCTCGGAGTGGCAGCCGGCGCAGGTTTCGCCTTTTTTCAGGGCGCGCGCGCCGCCGTGCTCGGTGCCCTTGGTGATCCACTCCACCGGCGATACACCGGGGTAGAACAGGGTGACGTCGGTCGCGGCCACCGAGCTCCAGTCGGCAGGCGCGGCGGCCATGGCGCTCTGTGCGCCGAAAGCGATCACCGCCCCCACCGCACTGGCCATCAGAGTCTTTTTCATAGTCGGTTCCTCATCATCGATGGTTGGCTGGCCCGCCAGAACCTGGGTCAGTCTTCGTCTTCTTCGGTCATGCCTTCGGGCAGGTGATGCGCGATGCCCTTGTGGCAGGCGATGCAGGTCAGGTTGTCTTCGCGCGCCATCTCGTGCTGCTTGCGCGCGCGCTGCTTCTGCTTGTCGGAGCTCATGCTCTCGAGGCTGTGGCAGTTGCGGCATTCACGGGAATCGGATGCCCGCATCCGCGCCCATTCACGTCGGGCCAGCGTCAGCCGCTTGGCTTCGAACTTCTCCTGGGTGTCGATGGTGCCGACGATCTTGCCCCACAGCTCCTTGGAGGCCTCGACCTTGCGCACCATCTTGTGCGTCCAGTCGCGCGGGACGTGGCAGTCCGGGCAGGTGGCACGCACGCCGGTGCGGTTGCTGTAGTGGATGGTTTCCTTGTATTCGGGGTAGACGTTGTTGCCCATCTCGTGACAGGAAATGCAGAAGGTTTCGGTGTTGGTGGCTTCCAGCGCGGTGTTGAACCCGCCCCAGAAGATGATGCCGGCAACGATGCCCACTACCAGAATGCCGCCGAGCGAATAGCGCGTGCTCGGCCGCCGCAGCAGTGCCAGGATGCCGCCGCCCTTTTGTTGCTTGTTGCCGTCTTGATCGGTCATGGAATCGGTTCCCTTGCCAGACCCACCACGCCGGGCGTGGTGGGTGTTAACAGGCAATCCTCGGGCGGATTAGTACACGTCGTGCATGGTGTTGAAGACGTTGAACTTGCCGGTCGGCGTGACGATCGCCGGATCGGTGATCACCTTCTTCAGCTTCAGCGTCTTGTCGTCGTAGATCACGATCGCGGACTGGTCGGTCTTGCCGCCCCAAAGGGAGATCCACACCTCGTCACCCGCCTCGTTGTACTCGGGGTGGGTGGCACGACGGATCGCCTTGCTTTCCGGCAGGCCGGAGTCCTTGGCGACGTCCAGCCGCTTGGGCGCCTTGCTGAGATCGGCCAGGTCGTAGACGTAGACGGATTCGGCGACTTCCCGCTCGGGGTTCATCGGCGCGTCGGCCCAGAGGTTCTTCGACTTCGGATGGGTCTTGACGAACAGGTTGCCGGCGCCCGGCATCTTCAGCTCCTGCACCACCTTCCAGTTGTGCTCCTTGTACTTGGCGTACTTCGGATCGTCCGATGCGGTGGAGATCAGCGAGACCACGTCGTCACCCAGGTGGCCGGTGGTCCAGACCGGGCCGAACTGCGGATGGATGAAGTTGGCGCCGCGCCCCGGGTGCGGGATCTTCGCGGTGTCGACCAGCGCGGCCAGCTTGCCGGTCTTGGTATCGACTGCCGCGACCTTGTTGGAGGCGTTGGCGGCGACCATGAAGTAGCGCTTGGAGTAGTCCCAGCCGCCGTCGTGGAGGAACTTGGCCGACTCGATGGTGGTGGTCTTGAGGTTCTTCAGGTCGGTGTAGTCGACCAGGATGATCTGTCCGGTCTCCTTCACGTTGACCACCCACTCCGGCTTGATGTGCGAGGCGACGATGGACGCCACACGCGGTTCGGGGTGGTATTCGCCGTCGACCGTCTGGCCACGGGTGGAGACGACCTTGATCGGCTCCAGGGTCTCGCCGTCCATGATCGAGTACTGCGGCGGCCAGTAGGTGCCACCGATCAGGTACTTGTCCTCGTAGCCCTTGAACTTGGAGGTGTCCACGGAGCGGGCATCGGAACCCAGGCGCACGGTGGCGACGGTGGTCGGCTCCTCGTACCACATGTCGATGATGGTGGTCAGGCCGTCGCGGCCCACGGTGTAGACATAGCGACCGGAGGCGGACAGGCGCGAGATGTGCACGGCGTAGCCGGTGTCCAGCACCTTCCAGATGGTGTGGGTGTCGCCGTCCACCAGCGCCAGCTTGCCGGCATCGCGCAGGGTGATGGCGAAGACGTTCTTCAGGTTGATCTTGTTCATCTGCTTCTTCGGACGCTGATCAACCGGAACGATGAGTTTCCAGCTGTCCTTCATGTCCTGCAGGGAGAACTCCGGCGGCACATCCGGGGTGTTCTGGATGTAGCGCGCCATCATGTTGATCTCTTCCTTGGTGAGGATGTCGTCGTAGTTGACCATCCCGCCCTCGGTGCCATAGGCAATGATGTTCTCCAGGCGCTTGGTGCCCAGATTGAGGGTGCCGCCCTCGGTCTTCTTGCCGTCCGCATCGGTCTTGGTCCAGTGCGGTTCGAGGTTCTTGCCCGTTGCGCCCTTGCGCAGAACACCATGGCAACCGGCGCAGCGTTCGAAATAGATCTGCTTGGCCGCCTCTTTCTCTTCGGCGGTCATCTCTGGGGCGGCAGCCTGGGCGACTGCCAGACCTAGCAGCGAAAGGCCGGCGATCACGCCAGCCAGAATAGGTTTACCGACATTGCTCATCCTTCTCTCCTATGGGAGCGCTCAGGCGCGACTCCTGCTAGTTACGGCGGTGTGGCAGTTCCCGGGGACTTCTTCTTTTTGCGATTCGGATGCTATGAGAGCGCGGAAGCGAAGGCGCTTGACGGTAATCAAGAGGCCCCCCGAGATGCCCCAGACGTGACGCCTTGTCGCGGAGATCGCCGCTAAAGCTGCGACAAAGCGCCTCGTTTCGCCGCCTGTTCGTCGCAGATCTCGACGCAGACTTGACCGCAATCAAGCTTTGCCGGCGCACGGCTTGAGGGGGTCGCACGGGGCCGGTAGCGTGGCGATGGAAATAACCAACCGCTGTCGTGAGGTACTGCCTGTGAACGCGCCTGAAATCCGAATCGCCGCTGGCACGCCGGACGCGCCTTTCTATCAACCGCTGGGCAACGAGGAGCAGTTGTTCGAGCAGGCCTGGCAGCACGGTATGCCGGTGCTGATCAAGGGCCCGACCGGCTGTGGCAAGACGCGCTTCGTGCAGCACATGGCGTACCGGCTGAACCTGCCGCTGTACACCGTGGCCTGCCACGACGACCTCTCCGCCGCCGACCTGGTCGGCCGCCACCTGATCGGCGCCCAGGGCACCTGGTGGCAGGACGGCCCGCTGACCCGCGCGGTGCGCGAAGGTGGTATCTGCTACCTGGACGAGGTGGTGGAAGCGCGCCAGGACACCGCCGTGGTGCTGCACCCGTTGGCGGACGACCGCCGCGAACTGTTCATAGAGCGCACCGGCGAGGCGCTCAAGGCGCCGCCGGGCTTCATGCTGGTGGTGTCCTACAACCCCGGCTACCAGAACCTGCTCAAGGGCATGAAGCC
>DNMQ01000387.1 GCA_003488145.1 Pseudomonas sp. | reverse complement strand
CTCGGCGGCGAGCAGCGCGGTCGTTTTTCGCGCACGGTCTGACCTCGCCCACGACGTCACAGCAGGCGGCGCCCAGCCGCCTGCTGTAGCTGGTGAGACTTCCGCTGATCACCGGGCAATTGCCAAACGCCGCTCAAGCTGTATAAATAGCCAGTCTTTGAGCGGGCCGCGCGCGCCCCAGCTGCAGCGGATGTGCAATGCGTCAGGCCCTGGAAAANNGCATGGTGATGCGCAAGGGCATGCTGTTTCGAGCAAGCAAGCTGCGCTATCCGGAGATTGGCTGCTCGCGTCGCGCGGTAGAGCCATTGATCGATCTGGGGTGGGTCGATGCGTCTTCGGCCCTGACGCTCGAGCGGCTGTTCGCTTTGCTGACCAAAGGCGAGCTGCTGCAGGTGTTCGGGTCGTCTGCATCAGCCAGCCTGCGCAAGGCCGAGCTGCTGGATAAGCTGCGCGCCGACCACCAGATGGCCAAGCCGTTTCAGGCGTGGTGCAGGGAGATCGAAGACGTGGTATTTGCGTTATGCATCGACGAACTCTGTGAGCGCCTGCGTTTGCTGTTCTTTGGCAACATCCATCAGGACTGGTCCGAGTTCGTGCTGGCTGACCTCGGCATCTATCGTTACGAGCAGGTCGTCTTCTCGCCCAGCTCACGCGCCTTCAACTGTCGCACCGAGCTGGATGCCTATCTGCATCTGCATCGTTGCCGCGAGCGTTTCGATACCGGTGAGTCATCGAGCGACGTGCTGGCCGACGTGCCCGATGTGCCCTATGCCAACGCCTGGCTGGAAAGCCGCCGCGGCAAGCTGCTGCTGCGTATCGCCCAGCAGTTCGAACGCATCGGTGACCTGGCAGAAGCCCTGCGTCTGCATGCCTCCAATGGCTATCCCGGTGCTCGCGAGCGAGCGATTCGTGTGCTCGAACGCTGTGGCCAGCCTGCAGCAGCGCTGGAGCTGCTAGATCAGGCGCAGGCTGCGCCGCAGAGTGAGCACGAGCTGCAGCAACTGCAGCGAATCAAGCCGCGCCTGCAGCGCAGCCTGGGTATTCCTACGCTGCGCTCACTCAGCCGCAAGCCGGAGCAGCTCGATCTGGTCCTGCCCCGGACCGGCTGTAGCGTCGAGCATGCGGTGCGCGAGCACCTGTCGACGCCAGACGCGCCCGTCTACTACGTCGAGAATGCCCTAGTCGGCTCGTTGTTCGGCCTGCTTTGTTGGGACGCGATCTTCGCACCGCTTCCCGGTGCGTTCTTCCACCCTTTTCACTGGGCGCCGGCTGATCTGAATCGTGCGGATTTTCAACAACGGCGCGCCGATCTGTTTGCCGCATGCCTGGCCTGTCTGGACAGTGACGACTACCGCGACTGCATCTGGCGCACCTTCCAGGCAAAGCTCGGCATTCATAACGCGTTCGTTGCCTGGGGGCTGCTCGACGAGAAGCTGTTGACCCATGCCCTGACGTGCATTCCCGCCGCGCATCTGAAGCTGATGTTTCAGCGCATCCTCGCCGATGTTTGCGGCAATCGCACTGGCCTACCGGACCTCATCCAGCTGTGGCCCGAAGAACGCCGCTACCGGATGATTGAGGTGAAAGGCCCGGGCGATCGCCTGCAGGACAACCAGAAGCGCTGGATCGATTACGCCCATCAGCACGGCCTGCCGATTGCGGTCTGCCATGTGCAATGGGCTGAGGTCATGGCGTGAGCTATCGGGTCGCGGTGCGCGCGCTCTGCGAATTCACCTCTAAGGTCGGCGATCTGGACCTGCGCTTCACACCCTCGCCCACCGCGCTGGAAGGCATCGCCGGCCACGCCCAGGTCAGCGCCAGGCGCGGCGAGGGCTACGAACGTGAAGTGGCTCTGGAGGGCCAATACGGAAAACTCATGGTGCGCGGCCGCGCCGATGGCTACGACCCGGCGCGGAACCGCCTGGACGAAATCAAAACCTTCCGCGGGGATCTGGAACGTCTGCCGGCCAACCATCGGCAATTGCACTGGGCGCAGGCGAAGATCTACGGCTGGCTGCTGTGTCAGACGCGCCAGCTCGACGAGGTCGAGCTGGCACTGGTCTATTTCGACGTCGCCAGCCACAAGGAAACCCTCTTCGTCGAACGCCACGGAGCACAGAGCCTGCGCCTTTTTTTCGAAACCCAGTGTCAGGCGTTTCTCGACTGGGCCGAACAGGAACTGGCCCATCGCGACGCGCGCGACCAGGCACTTTCCGCCCTGCGCTTTCCCCTCGACGAATTTCGTACCGGCCAGCGGCAACTCGCCGAGGCGGTGTACAAGGCAGCCTGCACGGGCACCACACTCATGGCGCAAGCGCCGACAGGTATCGGCAAGACCCTGGGCACGCTGTTTCCGCAACTCAAGGCGTTTCCCGGCCAGCAGCTCGACAAGCTGTTCTTTCTCGCTGCCAAGACCTCCGGCCGCCGCCTGGCGCTGGATGCACTGCAAACGCTACAGCGCAACGGCGCGGGTGAATTGCGTGTGCTCGAACTGATCGCGCGTGACAAGGCCTGCGAGCACCCGGACAAGGCCTGTCACGGCGAATCCTGCCCGTTGGCGAAGGGTTTCTACGATCGTTTGCCCGCGGCCCGAGCAGCGGCATTGCAGCACAGCATGCTCGACCAAGCGGCCCTGCGAGAGGTCGCCCTCGCCCATCGGGTCTGCCCCTATTACCTCAGCCAGGAGCTGGCGCGCTGGGCGGACGCCGTGGTCGGCGACTACAACTACTATTTCGACATCAGCGCGCTGCTCTACGGCCTGATGCTCAACAATGACTGGCGTATCAGCGTGCTGGTGGACGAAGCGCACAACCTGCTCGAACGCGCGCGCGGCATGTACAGCGCCGAGCTCGATCAGCGGGCCTTCGCCGGTCTCGGCGGCAAGGCGCCAGCGCCCTTGAAACGCCCGTTGGGTCGGGTACAGCGCTGCTGGAACGACCTGCATCGCGAGCAGCTGGCGAATTATCAGGTGCAGCCCGAGCTGCCGCTCAAGCTGCTCGGCGCGCTGCAACAGGCCGTCAGCGCCGTCACCGATTACCTTGGCGAACAGCCCGGCGGGCTGGATGCAGAGCTGCAACGGGCCTATTTCGATGCCATGCATTTCTGCCGGATCGCCGAACTGTTCGGCGAGCATTCGTTGTTCGATATCAGCCTGTTACCCGCAACTGGCCGCGGCAAGACCAAGCGTTCGATGCTGTGCCTGCGCAATGTGGTTCCAGCGCCCTTCCTCGCGCCACGGTTAGAACAGGCTCGTTCGACGGTGCTGTTCTCGGCCACGCTGAACCCGCGCCGGTTCCATGCCGATATGTTGGGCCTGCCCACGGGTAGCGCTTGGATCGAGGTCGAATCACCGTTCCAGGCCGATCAGCTACGGGTGTGCCTGGCCGAGCATGTCTCGACCCGCTATCAGCACCGCCAGGCCTCGCTGGGTGCCGTGGTCGAGCTCATCGCCCGGCAATATCGCGAGCGCGCCGGCAACTACCTGGCGTTCTTCAGCAGCTTTGATTACCTGCAACAGGTGACCGCCCTGCTGCGCGAGCAGTATCCGGACGTGCCCTTCTGGGAGCAGACTCGCGGCATGCAGGAAGCGGCCCGCAGTGCATTTCTCGAGCGATTCACCGAGCACAGCAAGGGCGTCGGTTTTGCGGTGCTCGGCGGCGCATTCGCCGAAGGCATCGACCTGCCAGGCAACCGCTTGATTGGCGCTTTTATCGCTACCCTCGGCCTGCCACAGGTCAATCCGGTCAACGAGCAGTTCAAGGCACGCCTTGAGCAGCTATTCGGCCGCGGCCTGGGTTACGACTACACCTACCTCTACCCCGGGCTGCAGAAAGTCGTGCAGGCTGCGGGACGGGTTATCCGCACACAGAGCGATGAAGGCGTCGTGCACCTGATCGACGACCGTTTCGGCCGGTCGCAGATACGCCGCCTGCTGCCGAGCTGGTGGCAGCTTTCGCCAGTTTCCAGCGACTGAGGCCACGCAACGGCGCCGTTCGGGTTGCGTGGTGTCCGGAGGCTCGCTATAGTCCTGCGCCGCCGATCCCCATCGGCGCACTGCTACGCAGCCTCCGCCCGGATGGCGAAATTGGTATACGCAAGGGACTTAAAATCCCTCATCCGAAAGGGTATGCGGGTTCGACCCCCGCTCCGGGCACCAGTCTTTACGCGGCTTTCAGCCTTCCAGCGTCCGTCTTGTCATTTCCGCTTTACTGACTTTCCGCAATTAGCGCTAGCGCTGCCATCGTCAGCGCACTATCTGATCAACTTTGTATCCATCGAACGCAGTTACCAGCCTGAGGGTTGGCTGAAGTTCATATCGAACTTGCCGACATCGCGCTGCCGCTCTTTTCAATGTCCAGAAAGATAGTACGCGCGCAATTGTGTCTGCAGATACATACAGTGCTATGCTGAGTCCATGGAATTAATCGAGCAATTGCCATGACTGCGACTCTTCAGGCACCCGCGTTTACCAAAGACCAGTGCGCCGCCGGCCTTCGAACCGCGGTGAACGTTCTCGAAAAATGGCAGGCGTCTACCGAACAGGCCTGTCGGATATTGCGTATCTCCCGCAGTACTCACGCACGGGCCAAGCTCCGCAATGCAGATTGGTCGGTCAGCCTGGACCCCGACCAGATGCAGCGCGTCAGTTTCATTCTCAACATCCACGCAGCACTGCGGCTGATCTTCGATAACCCGGAAAACACTTACGGCTTTGCGGCAATGCCCAATCACAACGAATTCTTCAACGGGCGATCGCCGCTGGAGGTAATGGCTCAGGGGGACATGATTTCCCTGTACGAGTCGTTCCGCCGTATCGACAGCCTACGAGGCGCGCAGTGGTAGTGCCGCAGCGACTGCCGATACGGGCAGATGCCCGGTGCCAGTCGTACCGGCTGGTGAACTCCAAGTATCCCCCCATCGACCTGTTCGATGACGTAGCCGACGCCGAGGAATTTGAAATCCTCTATCAGTTACAGGCGCTGACAAACCCGAGATTGCACAACGAAACTGGCCGCCTCGAGCTGATTCCTCGGTCAGAAATACCATTCGGCATTCCGGGCTGCTCCTACGCTACGGCGCCGTTCACCCACGTGAATCCAGCCGGCTCTCGTTTCAGCGATGGCAGCTACGGCGTGTTGTATCTGGCCGACAGCATGGAAACGGCACTGACCGAGGTGCGGTATCACCAGGAGCACTACTGGTCGAATGTCGTAGGCTTGAACTTCGAGCGGTTCGTTTTCCGCGGGTTGTCATGTCAATTCAACGAGGCCGGGCTGCTGGATGCCACGAGCGTGTCGATGTCGGATCCGATCTACGACGCGGATGATTACCTCCAGTCCCGCCAGTTCGGTCGCCTCGCCAGGCAAGAGGGATTCCCCGGGTTGCGGTATCACTCGGTACGTAGCCCAGGCCGGCACTGTTGGGCACTCATGACGCCGCGGCGCGTACTGTCCATCGTTCAGACCGCACACTACGAGATGATCTGGAACGCTGGCATCACCAGCGTCAGCGCGATCACCGAAGTCTGATGCTGGCGCGTTAGCCGTCTTCTCCTCCCTGCACCGGCCATCCGATTGCGCCGTGCTGCCAAACCGCTGTAACAATCATCGCGCATCGTCTGCTCATGGACTCCCCATGGCGCAAGGACGCTCCACCGAACTCACGACGTGAGGACGCGAACATGAGCAAGCGATCACTCGAAGAACTGGTTACCCGATCGGATATCAGTGCACTCCAGCCCATGGTGCATTGGCGCCGCGGGCGTCGTAACGGTCATGACAAGGCCGGGCCGAACGCTGCCGCACTGATTCAGCGCGCCGCACATGATATCGGCATGCTGAGAACCGCCGTACACAGCTAGCTAAGCTCGACTCCTGTCAGGCCTCGCGAACGGGTCGCAAGGCCTGTTCCAGAGCTTTTCTGTGGCCTTGACGGCTGTCAATGGCAAAAATAGTAAGCAGCCTATCTTTCGCTCCGATGTCAACCAAGGAGCGGCACATGAAGAACCTGCATCCCCGTCATCTGACCCCCTACCTGCTGAGCGCTGGGCTGTTATGCAGTCCGGCGGTTTTCGCTCAGGAAACCTTCAGCAGCTTGTTCACCGACGCGAAACCGATTCTGGATGTGCGCTATCGCTACGAGCACGTCGATCAGGACAACGCACTTGAGCACGCCAACGCCCAGACGCTGCGCACCCGCGTAGGCTTTCAGACCGGCAAGTGGTACGGCCTGTCGGCTCTGGTCGAGGCAGACAACGTAAGCCGCCTGGGTGATGCCGCCTACAACAGCACACGTAACGGCCAGACCGATTACTCCGTGGTAGCCGACCCCGACGGCAGCGAAATCAACCAGGCGCTGTTGCGCTACGACCACGAACTCGGCAGCGCCATTGCCGGCCGTCAGCGCATCAATCTGGACAACCAGCGCTTCGTCGGTGGCGTCGGTTGGCGGCAGAACGAACAAACCTACGACGGCGTGCTGGGCCAGCTGCAACCGCTCGACAAGCTGACCCTGACTTACGCCTACATCAACAACATCAACACGATCTTCGGCCCGGGCGACAACCGTTTCGACAATCGCGCCAACCCGGCCAATATCGAAGGCCACAGCCATCTGTTCAACGCCCGCTACGCGCACTCACCGGAGCTGACGGCCACCGCCTACAGCTATCTGCTGGGACTGGACAACATCGCCACTGCACCCGCCGCTGCGCTCGGCACCCTGTCCAGCAAGACCACAGGTCTGCGTCTGAACGGTGCCCTCCACGGCATCAGCTATGCGCTTGAATATGCACGCCAGCAGGACTACGCCGGCAATCCTCAGGAGCTGAGCAGCGAGTACTACCTGGCCGAGCTGGGCTATGCCCTCAAGGGTGCGACTCTGAAAGCGGGCGTGGAAGTCCTGGGTGGCGACTCGGGGCCGGGCAATCGGGCCTTCCAGACGCCATTGGCTACCAAGCACGCCTTTCAGGGCTGGGCCGATGCCTTCCTGCTGACGCCTGCGGACGGTGTGCAGGATGTCTATCTCGGCGGCACTCTGCCTTTGTTCGGTGGAACGCTGCAGGCCTGGTACCACGATTTCCGCGCCGAACGCGGCAGCCAGCAATACGGCGAGGAGATCAACGTCGCCTACAGCCATGCCATCCCGCTGGTCAAAGGACTGGTGGCCACCGTCAAGTACGCCGGCTACGACGCCGATGATTACTCGGTGGATACCGAGAAGCTCTGGGCGCAGCTGCAGTACAGCTATTGATCATGTCAGGCGGGCGCTCGGCGCCCGCCCTGCCCTAGCCGTCGTGTCGCGGCAACCACAGAGAGATAAGCGCTGCGAGCACTACGAACAGGGACGACACCCACAGGCAAGCCTGCAGGCCGTAGACCTGGAACACCCAACCCGAGAGCAGCGTGCCCACCAGTCGCCCCAGGGCGTTGGACATGTAGTAGAAACCCACGTCCAGCGAGACACCGTCCTCCTTGGCGTAGCTGACGATCAGATAGCTGTGTAGCGATGAATTCACCGCAAACAGCACGCCAAACAGCATCAATCCTCCGATCAGCACCCACTGTGGCGACGCAGCCGTCGCCAGCCCGATCGCAATTGCCGCAGGCAATGCCGCCAGCGAGGCGGCCCATAGGCATGCCGCCCGACCATCCGGGACCTTGCCACTGCGTTTGCCGGTGATCGCCGGTGCGACCGACTGGACAATGCCGTAACCGATGATCCAGCACGCAAGGAAGCCGCCGACCATCCAGAAGTCCCAGCCGAAAACCTCGCTCAGATACACCGGCAAGGCCACCACGAACCACACGTCTCGCGCGCCGAACAGGAACAGGCGCGCCGCGGACAACACATTGATCGCGCGACTCTTGGACAGGATGTCGCGAAACTTGGGCTTGGCCTTGGCCTTGCCGAGATCCTTTTTCAGCAGCACCAGACTTGCCAGCCAGACCAGCGCCAGCACGGCAGCCATCGAGAGAACCGCACCGGCGAACCCCAGCAGCGTAAGAAGCGCGCCGCCAAGGAAGAAACCTACGCCCTTGAGGGCATTTTTCGAGCCGGTGAGAATCGCGACCCACTTATAGAGCGTGCCCTGCTGGCTGTCGGGTACCAACAGCTTGATCGAGCTCTTGGCGGACATCTTGTTCAGGTCTTTGGCGATGCCGGAAAGCGCCTGCGCACCCATTACCCAGGGCACGGTCAGCCATGAGGCCGGTACGGTGAGCATCAGCAGGGCCGCGACCTGCAGCGCCAAGCCGAGGTTCATCGTTCGGTTCAGACCAAGGCGCGCGCCGAGGTACCCGCCAATCAGGTTGGTGACGACGCCGAACATTTCGTAGAACAGGAACAGCGCGGCGATCTGCAAGGGCGAGTAGCCCAGTGCATGGAAGTGCAGCACTACCAACATGCGCAATGCGCCGTCGGTGAGTGTGCAGGCCCAGTAGTTACCGGTCACCACCAGATACTGGCGGATTTCCGGCGCGAGACGTTGGAGAGCATGCATGGCGGCGGCTCGAAGATGTGTACGGATCACTGATACAGGCGCGAACCCTCAGGGCGGGCTGCAACCCTCCCTAAGGGGATGTAACCTGTCCTACCGGACGTCGACGAGCCCGACCTTGCGCGCCAGTTCAACGGTGCGGTTGGCATAGCCCCACTCGTTGTCGTACCACGCGTAGATCTTCACCTGCGTGCCGTTGACCACCATGGTCGACAGCGCATCGATGATCGACGAGCGCGGGTCGGTGCGGTAATCGATGGAAACCAGCGGCCGCTCCTCGTAGCCGAGAATGCCCTTGAGCTCGCCCTCCGCTGCAGCCTGCAGCAAGCGGTTCACCTCTGCGACATCGGTGCTGCGCTCCACCTCGAACACGCAGTCGGTGAGCGAGGCATTGGCCAGCGGCACGCGCACGGCATGGCCGTTCAGCTTGCCGCGCAGCTCGGGAAATATCTCGGCGATCGCCGTGGCCGAGCCGGTGGTGGTGGGAATCAGGCTCATGCCCGAGGCGCGGGCGCGGCGCAGATCCTTGTGCGGCTGATCGAGAATGCTCTGGGTATTGGTCAG
>DNMQ01000385.1 GCA_003488145.1 Pseudomonas sp. | reverse complement strand
CGCACGACGCAGTCCACGTTCTCCCCGATCAGGTCCACCCGCCGATCGCTGACGCCCATGTCCAGCTGGATGTCCGGATACTTCGCATAGAAGTCCGGCAATGCCGGAATCAGGATCATCCGCGCCAGTGGGCTGGGGACGTCCACGCGCAAGCGTCCTCGCGGCACTGCTGCGGCGGCGGACAGGCTGGTTTCGGCGTCGTCCAGATCGGCCAGCAGCCGCAGGGCGCGCTCGTAATAGGCCGCACCGTCGGCGGTAACGTTGACCTTGCGCGTGGTGCGGTTGAGCAGCCTGACGCGAAGCCGCGCCTCGAGTTGCTGGACCTGCTGGGTGACGCTGGTCTTGCTGATGCGAAGGGTTTCGGCGGCCTTGGTGAAGCTGCCGGTTTCCACCACGCGAACGAAGGCCTGCATCGCACCGAAACGGTCCATCTGAACTCCCGCGGATTGTTTGGATTACGCAAATAGTGTTGAGCGACCTGGCGCGTTTATCCAGTGCTTTGCGACTTCTACAGTGAGGCCTTCATTCAACGGGTCGCTCCGACCCTTATTGGAGGTTGCACATGACACCGCGTGACGTTGTTTTTCCGCCTGGCCGCCAGGCGCTCTACGAGCGCAATCGCTATTCCCCGGCCATCCGTGCCAATGGCTTGCTGTTCGTCTCCGGCCAGGTCGGTAGCCGCGAGGACGGCTCACCCGAACCGGAGCTGGAGGCGCAGGTCCGGCGCGCCTTCGATAACCTGAACGCGATTCTCGGAGCGGCAGGCTGCACCTTCGACGACGTCATCGACGTCACCGTGTTCATGGTCGATCCACAAGCGATCTTCGAGCGGGTCTGGAGCGTCGTGCCCGAATACTGGGGCGCTGCACCGCATCCGACGCTGACCGCGGTTGGGGTCACCTGGCTTTACGGCTTCCAGTTCGAGATCAAGGTGATCGCCAAGCTGCCGGAACGGACCGAGGCTTGATTCGGCTCAGCCCAGCAGCGCCACCGTCTTGATCTGCGCCCAAAGCGCCTGACCGGGCGTAATGGCCAGCTGATCGGCCGAGCGCCGGGTGATGCGTGCCAGCAGTGGCGTGCCGCCGGCATCGAGGCGGATCAGTACGTGGGCCGGCGTATCGGCCGCGACCATCGCCTCGACCCGAGCGGGGAGCAGGTTGGTGATGCTGCTGCCTTCGGCGCGCTGCAGCGCCAGACTCACGTCGCGGGCGTGCACACGAAAACGTAGACGCTGACCCAGAGCTTCCGGACGCTGCGAGACCAGCACTTCGCCGCCGGGGAAGGTCAGCCGGGTGAGGTGGTAGTGGGCGTCGTGGCTGGCGATCTCGCCTTCGATCACCACACCGGCGTCGTCGCTGAAGGCAGTCGGCAGATCAAGCCGGGCCAGGGTTTCGCGCAATTCGCCCTGGGCGATGGCCCGGCCCTGTTCCAGCAGCACGACGTGGTCGGCCAGCCGCGCCACTTCGTCCGGCGAGTGGCTGACGTAGAGCACGGGGATATCCAGCTCGTCATGCAGGCGTTCCAGATAAGGCAGGATCTCACTCTTGCGCTTGAGGTCGAGCGCGGCCAGCGGTTCGTCCATCAGCAGCAGGCGCGGGCTGGTCAGCAGCGCGCGGGCGATACCGACACGCTGGCGCTCGCCGCCGGAAAGCCGATCCGGCATGCGCTCGAGCAGGTGATCGATGCCCAGCAGTTCCATCGCATGATCCAAGACAACACGGCGCTCCGCTGCCGCCACGCGGCGCATGCCGAATTCAAGATTGCGTCGCACCGACAGGTGCGTGAACAGATTGGCCTCCTGAAACACATAACCGATTGAGCGGCGATGCGGTGGCACGAACAGGTTCTGCGCGTTGTTCTGCCAACGCTCGCCATTGACGGTCAGCTGGCCCAGGCCTGAGCGCTCCAGGCCCGCCACGCAGCGCAGCAGGGTGGTCTTGCCCGAGCCGGAGTGACCGAACAGCGCGGTCACTCCACGGCCGGGCAATTGCAGATCGACGTCCAGGCTGAAGTCGGCATAGTCGAGGCAAAAACGTGCATGGATTCCGCTGTTGCTTGCAGCACCGCTCATCCGCGCCACCCCTGCTTCAATCGACTGCCATAAAGCACCAGCAGCACCAGAAATGAGAACAGCAGCATGCCGCCGGCCAGCCAGTGTGCCTGGGCATACTCCATGGCTTCGACATGGTCGTAGATCTGTACCGACACCACGCGCGTCTGCCCCGGAATGTTGCCGCCGATCATCAGCACCACGCCGAACTCTCCGACGGTATGCGCGAAACCGAGGATGCTGGCGGTGATGAAACCGGGACGGGCGAGTGGCAGCACCACACTGAAGAAGGTGTCCCAGGGGCCGGCACGCAGCGTGGCGGCGGCTTCCAGCGGCCGCTCGCCGATGGCTTCGAAGGCGTTCTGCAAGGGCTGTACCACGAACGGCAGCGAGTAGAACACCGAGCCGACCACCAATCCGGCAAAGGTGAACGGCAGGGTGCCGAGCCCAATACTCTGGGTGAACTGGCCGATGAAACCGTTGGGGCCCATGGCCACCAGCAGGTAGAAGCCGAGCACCGTCGGCGGCAGCACCAGCGGCAGCGCGACCACGGCCCCGATCGGGCCCTTCATGCGCGAGGTGGTGCGCGCCAGCCACCAGGCGATGGGTGTGCCGATCAGCAGCAGGACCAGCGTCGTCACGCTGGCCAGTTTGAAGGTCAGCCAGATTGCTGCCAGGGCCACGCTGTCCAGCGGCATGCTGCTACTCCAGCCCGTAGCCATAGGACTGGATCAGCGCGCGGATCTGCGGCTGCGCCAGGTAATCCAGCAGCGCTTTGGCTGCGGGGTTGTCTTGCCCTTTGGTCAGCAGCACGGCTTCTTGGCGGATGGCCGGGTGGATGTCGGTGGGCACAACCCAGCCCGAGCCGGTAGCGATCCGGCCATCCTTCGCCACTTGGGACAGCGCGATGAAGCCCAGCTGCGCATTGCCGCTGGCGACGAACTGGTGGGTCTGCGCGATATTTTCGCCCTGCACCAGGCGGCCTCGCAGGGTGTCGTCGAGCCCGAGATGTTCCAGTGTGGCCAGGGCGGCAGCGCCATAGGGCGCAGTTTTCGGGTTGGCCATGGCGAGGTGGCGGAAATCGCCCTTGCGCAGCAGGTCAGGGCCGTCCTGCACCAAGCCCGCAGTCGGCGACCACAACACCAGGCGGCCAACGGCATAGGTGAAGCGGCTACCGGGTATGGCCGCGCCTTCCTGCTCGAGCCGCCCTGGCGTGGTGTCATCCGCTGACAGCAGGACCTCGAACGGTGCGCCATTGCGAATCTGCGCATAGAACTTGCCGGTGGCGCCGAAGGCAAGTCTGGCCTGGTGGCCGGTGTCACGCTCGAAGCGGCCGGCGATTTCCCGCATCGGTGCCGTGAAGTTGGAAGCGACCGCCACCTGCACCTGTGCCGCGAGGGCATTGCCGAACGGCAGCAGGAGGAGAGTCAGTGCGTAGCGGAGTGCTCGAGATGGATGCATGCGGCCTCGTTCGGTGCAGAGCGGCTGGGGCGCATCATATTGCAGTTTGGGCGAGCTGTGATTGACCGGACGCGCTTCGGCCTGCGCGGGCATTGTCGCGGGCACGGCGGCGGAGTAGCGTTGTGAGCCCGCGACCGGAGAACTGGCCATGAATATCACTCGTCCCCTGGCGGCACTGTCGCTGGTCTTTGCCAGCGTCTCGGTGATTGCCGCCGAATGCCCGGCACTGCTGCAGCACGAGTTGCCCAAGCTGCGCTCCAAGGAAACCGTCGATCTGTGCAGCCAGTTCCAGGGCAAGGCCCTGGTGGTGGTCAATACCGCCAGCCATTGCGGCTTTACCGGGCAGTTCAAGGGACTCGAAGCACTCTATCAACGCTACAAGGACGACGGCCTGGAAGTGCTCGGCGTGCCCTCGGATGACTTCTTCCAGGAGGCTGATGACGAGGCCGAGACGGCCGAGGTCTGCTACGTGAATTACGGTGTGACCTTCACCATGACCCAGA
>DNMQ01000384.1 GCA_003488145.1 Pseudomonas sp. | reverse complement strand
GTGACAAGCCGAAGCCGAAGACGCTCTTCGAGCCGGGTGAGGTGGTGCGGGTGGCGGATGGCCCCTTCGCTGACTTCAATGGTGTGGTTGAAGAGGTTAATTATGAGAAGAGTCGGATCCAGGTTGCGGTTCTGATCTTCGGTCGCTCTACGCCAGTAGAGCTGGAGTTCAGTCAGGTCGAGAAGGTTTAACTGAACGAAGCATCCCTCACCCCGCAGTTTCAGGCTGCGGGGTTTTGTCGTCACTGGGATAAATCAGTAATGGGGAGCCGAAAGGCGCTATAACCCGTAATGGAGTAACTATGGCTAAGAAAATTCAAGCTTACATCAAGCTTCAGGTAAAGGCCGGTCAGGCTAACCCGTCGCCGCCCGTTGGTCCTGCCTTGGGTCAGCACGGGGTAAACATCATGGAGTTCTGCAAGGCATTCAATGCCAGGACCCAGGGCCAGGAGCCCGGTCTGCCAACTCCAGTGATCATCACTGTATACAGCGATCGTAGCTTCACCTTTGAAACCAAGAGTACTCCGGCTGCGGTGCTGTTGAAGAAAGCTGCTGGTATCACCAGCGGTTCCGCTCGCCCCAACACCCAGAAGGTCGGCACCGTCACTCGTGCGCAGTTGGAAGAGATCGCCAAAACCAAGCAGGCTGATCTGACTGCTGCCGAAATGGAGGCTGCTGTTCGGACCATCGCTGGTTCCGCTCGCAGCATGGGCCTGAACGTGGAGGGTGTGTAATGGCTAAGTTGACCAAGCGCCAGAAGGCTATCGCCGAGAAAGTCGAAGCCGGCAAGCAGTACGCTTTCGAAGATGCCGCAAAGCTGTTGGCTGAGGTTTCGGCTGTTAAGTTCGCCGAGTCGTTCGATATCGCGATCAATCTGGGTGTTGATCCGCGTAAATCCGACCAGGTCGTTCGTGGCGCAACCGTTCTGCCGAATGGTACTGGCAAGAGCGTTCGTGTTGCCGTGTTCACCCAGGGTCCCGGTGCTGAAGCCGCACTGGCCGCTGGCGCAGACCGCGTTGGTATGGACGAGCTGGCTGCCGAAATGAAAGGTGGCGATCTGAACTATGACGTGGTCATCGCCTCGCCGGACGCCATGCGTGTTGTTGGTCAGTTGGGCCAGATTCTTGGTCCGCGTGGTCTGATGCCGAACCCGAAGGTAGGCACCGTAACTCCAGATGTCGCTACCGCCGTCAAGAATGCCAAGGCTGGTCAGGTACGTTTCCGTACCGACAAGAACGGCATCATCCATACCTCGGTGGGTAAGGTTGGTTTCGAGGCTGGCCAGCTGAAGCAGAACGTCGAAGCGCTGCTTTCGGATCTTAAGCGTCTGAAGCCGTCGACTTCCAAAGGTATTTACGTCAAGCGCGTGACCCTGAGCACCACCATGGGTCCGGGACTGGTCATCGATCAGGCTTCCCTGGAAGCGTAAGGCGACGGCGCCCCTTCGAGGGCGCCTGCAAAGATTGGGGTCCCTGCCTGGCGGGGGCTATCCAAGACCGTAGGCGGCGAAAGCCTTAAACCGCAAGCCTACGCAGAGGTGCTCCCGATTCGTACCGAATCAGACACCAAATCCAGTCCGGTTTCGACCGGATGAAACGGTAACATCCAGGAGTGAAACCCGTGGCAATCAAACTCGAAGACAAGAAGGCCATCGTCGCTGAAGTCAACGAGGCTGCCAAAGCTGCCCTGTCCGCTGTCGTGGCTGATGCCCGTGGCGTGACCGTGGGGGCCATGACCGGACTCCGTAAAGAGGCCCGCGAAGCTGGTGTTTACGTGCGTGTTGTACGTAACACCCTGCTGCGCCGCGCTGTTGATGGCACGCAGTTCGAAGTGCTCAACGACGTGTTCAAAGGCCCGACCCTGATTGCATTCTCCAACGAACATCCGGGCGCTGCCGCTCGTATCTTCAAGGAGTTCTCCAAGGGTCAGGACAAGTTCGAGATCAAGGCCGCTGCGTTCGAGGGGCAGTTCCTCGCAGCCAACCAGATCGACGTACTGGCAACTCTGCCGACCTACGACGAAGCCGTTTCTCAGCTGATGAGCGTTATCCAAGGCGCCACCAGCAAGCTGGCTCGTACACTGGCGGCCGTTCGCGACCAGAAAGAAGCTGCTGCCGCGTAATAGCGTAGATTCTTTCGCAATCACTTTTTGAATTAGATGGCCGTAGGCCGTCACCTAATACAGGAACTAGAGTCATGGCTCTGACCAACGAAGACATCATCAACGCCGTTTCCGAAATGTCCGTGATGCAGGTTGTTGAACTGATCAAGGCAATGGAAGAGAAGTTCGGCGTGACCGCTGCTGCTGCCACCGTTGCTGCTGCTGGCCCGGCTGCTGCTGCTGTCGAAGAGCAAACCGAGTTCACCATCGTTCTGGCTGAAGCTGGCGAAAAGAAGGTCAACGTGATCAAGGCTGTTCGCGAGCTGACCGGTCTGGGCCTGAAAGAAGCCAAGGCTGTCGTTGACGGCGCCCCGGGCGTGGTCAAGGAAGGCGTTTCGAAAGAAGAGGCCGAAGCAGCCAAGAAGACTCTGGAAGAAGCTGGCGCCAAAGTCGAGCTCAAGTAAGCGACGACTTTGCGTCTACAGCCCGAGCGACTCGCGAAAGGCTGATGGCTGGTGGCTTTAGCCACCGGCCTTTTTCCGTTATGGAAAGTCAGCCCTGCTGGCTATTCCTCGGAAAGCCACTTTAGGGTGGTGCGAATCAAGGGATTCGCAAGATTTTCTGGCTGCTCCCGTCGGGAGAAGCCAACAAGCAGGTGACCAAGCTGGGGAACGCTGATGGCTTACTCATACACTGAGAAAAAACGTATCCGCAAGGACTTTAGCAAGTTACCGCACGTGATGGACGTGCCGTATCTTTTGGCCATCCAGCTGGATTCGTACCGCGAATTCCTGCAGGCGGGAGCGACCAAAGATCAGTTCCGCGACATTGGCTTGCATGCAGCCTTCAAATCCGTTTTCCCGATTATCAGCTATTCCGGCAATGCAGCGCTGGAATACGTCGGCTATCGCCTGGGCGAGCCGGCTTTCGATGTCAAGGAATGTGTCCTGCGCGGCGTGACCTTCGCCGTTCCGCTGCGCGTCAAGGTGCGTCTGATCATTTTCGACAAAGAGTCGTCGAGCAAAGCCATCAAGGACATCAAGGAGCAGGAAGTCTACATGGGGGAAATCCCCCTGATGACCGAGAACGGTACCTTTATCATCAACGGTACCGAGCGCGTTATTGTCTCCCAGCTGCACCGCTCGCCGGGCGTGTTCTTCGATCACGACCGTGGCAAGACTCACAGCTCCGGTAAGCTTTTGTATTCTGCTCGTATCATTCCTTACCGTGGCTCTTGGCTGGACTTCGAATTCGATCCGAAGGATGCCGTATTCGTCCGTATTGACCGTCGCCGCAAGCTGCCCGCGTCCGTGCTTCTGCGTGCTCTGAATTACAGCACCGAAGAAATTCTCGATGCCTTCTACGACACCAACATCTTCCATGTGAAGGGCGAAACCCTTGCGTTGGAGCTGGTGCCGCAGCGTCTGCGTGGCGAGATCGCCACGTTCGACATCAAGGATGAGAACGGCAAGGTCATCGTCGAGCAGGGTCGTCGCATCACGGCTCGTCACATCAATCAGCTCGATAAGTCCGGTATCAAAGAGCTTGAGATGCCGATGGACTACGTCTTGGGGCGCACCGTTGCCAAGGCGATCGTGCATCCGGCCACCGGCGAAATCATCGCGGAGTGCAACACCGAGCTGACGGTTGATGCCATGGCGAAGATCGTCAAGGCGCAGGTCGTTCGTTTCGAGACCCTGTACACAAACGATATCGACTGCGGTCCGTTCATTTCCGATACGCTGAAGATCGACTCGACCACCAACCAGCTTGAAGCGCTGGTCGAGATCTATCGCATGATGCGTCCTGGCGAGCCGCCAACCAAGGATGCAGCTGAGACGTTGTTCAACAATCTGTTCTTCGCCTCGGAGCGCTACGATCTGTCCGCTGTGGGTCGGATGAAGTTCAACCGTCGTATCGGTCGTACCGAGATCGAGGGTTCGG
Organism: Pseudomonas sp.; assembly: GCA_003488145.1. Lineage (GTDB taxonomy): Bacteria > Pseudomonadota > Gammaproteobacteria > Pseudomonadales > Pseudomonadaceae > Stutzerimonas. Next base: position 2,824 of record DNMQ01000384.1, on the reverse strand, counting down.
GCGTTCTGAGCCGCGAAGACATCGTCGCCGTCCTCAAGACCCTGGTCGATATTCGTAACGGCAAGGGCATCGTTGACGACATCGATCACCTGGGTAACCGTCGTGTTCGTTGCGTTGGCGAGATGGCCGAGAACCAGTTCCGTGTTGGTCTGGTCCGTGTCGAGCGCGCCGTGAAGGAGCGTCTGTCGATGGCCGAAAGTGAAGGCCTGATGCCGCAGGACCTGATCAATGCCAAGCCGGTTGCGGCGGCGGTCAAGGAGTTCTTCGGTTCCAGCCAGCTCTCGCAGTTCATGGACCAGAACAACCCGCTGTCGGAAATCACCCACAAACGCCGTGTCTCCGCACTTGGCCCGGGTGGTCTGACCCGTGAGCGCGCCGGCTTCGAAGTGCGTGACGTACACCCGACCCACTACGGTCGCGTATGCCCGATCGAGACTCCTGAAGGTCCGAACATCGGCCTGATCAACTCACTGGCTGCCTATGCTCGCACCAACCAGTACGGCTTCCTGGAAAGCCCGTACCGCGTGGTCAAGGAAGGCGAGGTCACTGATGAGATCGTGTTCCTCTCGGCGATCGAAGAAGCCGACCATGTTATCGCTCAGGCCAGCGCCAAGCTGGAAGGTCGCAAGCTGGTCGACGAACTGGTTGCTGTACGTCACTTGAACGAATTTACCGTCAAGGCTCCGGAAGACGTGACCCTGATGGATGTGTCGCCCAAGCAGGTCGTTTCCGTCGCTGCCTCGCTGATTCCGTTCCTCGAGCACGACGACGCCAACCGCGCTCTGATGGGCTCGAACATGCAGCGTCAGGCGGTGCCGACTCTGCGTTCGGACAAGCCGCTGGTCGGTACTGGTATGGAGCGCAACGTGGCGCGCGACTCCGGCGTTTGCGTGGTTGCCCGTCGTGGCGGTGTGATCGATTCAGTCGACGCGAGCCGTGTAGTCGTACGTGTTCATGATGGGGAGGTCGAGACCGGCGAAGCGGGTGTCGACATCTACAACCTGACCAAGTACACCCGTTCCAACCAGAACACCTGTATCAACCAGCGTCCGCTGGTTCGCAAGGGTGACGTGGTGGAGCGTGGCGACATCATGGCTGACGGCCCTTCCACTGATATGGGGGAGCTGGCGCTCGGGCAGAACATGCGCGTCGCGTTCATGCCCTGGAACGGCTACAACTTCGAGGACTCCATCCTCCTCTCGGAGCGTGTGGTGCAGGAAGATCGTTTCACCACTATCCATATCCAGGAACTGACCTGTGTGTCGCGTGACACCAAGCTCGGTCCAGAGGAAATCACCGCGGACATCCCGAACGTGGGCGAAGCGGCGCTGAACAAGCTGGACGAGGCGGGTATTGTCTACGTTGGTGCCGAAGTCGGCCCGGGCGATATCCTGGTCGGCAAGGTGACTCCGAAAGGCGAAACCCAGCTGACTCCGGAAGAGAAGCTCCTGCGCGCGATCTTCGGTGAGAAGGCGTCCGATGTGAAGGACACCTCCCTGCGTGTGCCGACTGGCACCAAAGGTACCGTTATCGACGTGCAGGTCTTCATCCGCGACGGTGTCGAGCGCGACTCCCGTGCGCTGGCTATCGAGAAGATGCAACTCGACGAGATCCGCAAGGACCTCAACGAGGAGTTCCGTATCGTCGAAGGCGCTACCTTCGAACGCCTGCGCTCGGCTCTGGTTGGCGCGACTGCCGAGGGCGGTGCTGGCCTCAAGAAAGGTGCTGTCATCACTGACGAGATCCTCGACGGGTTGGAGCATGGGCAGTGGTTCAAGCTGCGCATGGCCGAAGATGCGCTGAACGAGCAATTGGAAAAGGCTCAGGCCTACATCTCCGATCGCCGTCAGCTGCTCGACGACAAGTACGAAGACAAGAAGCGCAAGTTGCAGCAGGGCGACGACCTGGCGCCGGGCGTACTGAAGATCGTCAAGGTCTACCTGGCGATCAAGCGTCGCATCCAGCCGGGCGACAAGATGGCTGGTCGTCACGGTAACAAGGGTGTCGTCTCGGTCATCATGCCGGTCGAAGACATGCCGCATGACGCGAACGGCACGCCGGTCGACATCGTGCTCAACCCGCTTGGCGTACCGTCGCGTATGAACGTCGGTCAGAGCCTCGAAACCCACCTGGGCCTCGCCGCCAAGGGCCTGGGCGAGAAGATCAATCTGATGCTCGAAGAGCAGCGCAAGGTCGCCGAGCTGCGCAAGTTCCTGCACGAGATCTATAACGAGATCGGCGGCCGTCAGGAAAATCTGGACGACCTGAGCGATCAGGAAGTGCTGGACCTGGCCAACAACCTGCGCAAGGGCGTTCCGATGGCTACTCCGGTATTTGACGGAGCCAAGGAGCGCGAGATCAAGGCCATGCTGAAGCTGGCCGATCTGCCGGAAAGCGGTCAGATGCAGCTGTTCGACGGTCGTACCGGTAACAAGTTCGAGCGCACCACTACTGTCGGCTACATGTACATGCTGAAGCTGAACCACCTGGTCGACGACAAGATGCACGCGCGTTCCACTGGCTCCTACAGCCTGGTTACCCAGCAGCCGCTGGGTGGTAAGGCGCAGTTCGGTGGTCAGCGCTTCGGGGAGATGGAGGTCTGGGCGCTGGAAGCCTACGGCGCCGCGTACACCCTGCAGGAAATGCTCACGGTCAAGTCGGACGACGTGAACGGGCGGACCAAGATGTACAAGAACATCGTGGACGGCGATCACCGCATGGAGGCCGGCATGCCGGAATCCTTCAACGTGTTGATCAAAGAGATCCGCTCGCTCGGTATCGATATCGATCTGGAAACCGAATAACCACGCACCGCCTGCGCGGC
>DNMQ01000322.1 GCA_003488145.1 Pseudomonas sp. | reverse complement strand
AGCAGGGCGCGAATCTTGGCTGCATTGTCCGTCTGCTGCAGGTGCCGCATGTCGCCTTGAACCTGAATGCGCTGGCGAAATGTGCTCAGGGTGTCCTGGTACAAACCGCCGAACGAGGCCACGACATTTTCGTGGGTGATGCCGAAGTGCTCGACCTGCTGTTGAATCTGATCCAGACGGCTGCCAATGACCTGAAGCATGTCGTCGCGCTTGTCCAGCTGGCGCTCCAGACCGATCATCGCCAGTGCGTAGCGCAGTGGTTCTCGCTGCAGTGCGCTGCTGTCGCGCTCCAGGGCGCCTACGAGCGCTCGATAGCCGTCACGCAGATTGAGGTCATCACCGCCGTAGATTTCCAGTGTGGTTTCCGGGTTGCGGGCCAGCAGGCTGCCCGGCATGCAGCCGAGGGAGGCGTTCGGAACCTGGCCGGTGCGAGCGATGCGGTCCACCAACGTTGCGGCTTCGAACACTGCGCCGAGTGCAATCAGTTGTTCGTCGAGCGTATTCATGCTCGACCCTCGAACCAGGGTTCGGCCTGCTCGATCACGCCGCCGCCAAGGCAGACTTCGCCGTCGTAGAACACGACCGACTGTCCCGGTGTCACCGCCCGTTGTGGCGCTTCGAAGATGGCACGATAGCCGTCTGCCGTCTTTTCCAGCGTGCAGGCCTGATCGCTCTGGCGATAGCGGACCTTGGCGGTCAGCTGGAGCGGAGCGCTGAGGTCGATGGGGTTCACCCAGTAGATTTCCGATGCCAGCAGCGCGCGCGAGAACAACCACGGATGATCGTTGCCCTGGCCGACCACCAGCACGTTGCGCTGCAGGTCCTTGCTCAGCACGTACCAGGGTTCGTCGGAAGCATCCTTGAGGCCACCGATGCCCAAGCCCTGGCGTTGACCGATGGTGTGATACATCAAGCCGTGATGACGGCCGATCACTTCACCATCGATGGTTTCGATATTGCCGGGCTGGGCCGGAAGGTATTGCTTGAGAAAGTCGCTGAAGCGCCTTTCGCCGATGAAGCAGATGCCGGTTGAATCCTTTTTCTTCGCCGTGGCCAGCCCGTATTTTTCGGCAATCGCCCGCACTTCGGGCTTTTCCAGCTCGCCGACAGGAAACAGCGTCTTGCTCAGCTGTTCACCGCCGACCGCATGCAGGAAGTAGCTCTGATCCTTGTTCGGGTCCAGCCCTTTGAGCAGCTCGCTACGATCATTCACGTCGCGACGACGCACGTAATGGCCGGTCGCGATGAGGTCCGCCCCCAGCATCAATGCGTAGTCGAGAAAGGCTTTGAACTTGATCTCCCGGTTGCAAAGGATGTCCGGGTTCGGCGTGCGTCCTGCCTTGTATTCGGCAAGGAAGTGTTCGAAGACGTTGTCCCAGTATTCGGCTGCAAAGTTCGCCGTATGCAGCTTGATGCCGATCCGATCGCACACCGCTTGGGCGTCGGCCAAGTCTTCCTTGGCGGTGCAGTATTCCGTGCCGTCGTCCTCTTCCCAGTTCTTCATGAACAGGCCTTCGACCTGATAGCCCTGTTCGAGCAGCAGGAGGGCGGAAACGGAAGAGTCCACGCCGCCGGACATGCCGACGATGACACGTGTTTTTTCCGGGGCGGTGAGGGTGGTTACAGACATAGGAACACGCTGAGGCTCTGCAAAGGGGCGAATTCTATCAGGCTGCAGCAGGCATGACGAAGCCGCGTTCAGTTGCGAGTCACGTCAAGCGAATGCAGCGGCCCGGTCAGATAATCATCGATGCAGCGGGGCACCAGTTCGCTTCGCCAGCGTTCAGGTTGCGCCTCCAGCTCGTCGCGGCTCAGCCACCGAGCCGCGACAATGCCCTCGTCGAGCTGACGCTGCGGATCATGCTGCAGGGCTCTGGCGGCAAAGCATACGCGCTGATAGGTCACGCCATTGCTGGGCGCGGTGTACAGATAAATTCCCACAACGCCAATGAGCTCGACCTCCCAGCCGGTTTCTTCGAGGGTTTCCCGTACAGCCGCCTGGCGCAGATTCTCATTGGCTTCGAGATGCCCGGCAGGCTGATTGAGTACGAGTCGGCCCGCCTTGAGCTCTTCTACCAACAGAAAGCGCCCCTGGTCTTCGATAACGGTCGCGACGGTGATATGCGGTTGCCAGTCCATAAGAGCTGCCTTGTGTAAATGACGGGATGATAACAGTCACCTCCGTTCAGAAAGCACGAACCCCGGCACCAGGCCGGGGTTCGTGATAACACTCAAGCGTCGATTCAGGCGTTCAGCGCGGCCAGGGCTGCGTTGAAGGTTGCGCTGGGGCGCATCACCTTGCTGGTCAGTTCCGGATTGGAGCGGTAGTAGCCACCGATATCCACCGGCTTGCCTTGCACCTCGGCCAGTTCGGCGACGATGGTCGCTTCCTGCTCGGTCAACTGCTTGGCCAGCGGGGTGAAGTGGGCCTTCAGCTCGGTGTCTTCGTCCTGGGCGGCCAGAGCTTGCGCCCAGTACAGAGCCAGGTAGAAGTGGCTGCCGCGGTTGTCCAGCTGACCAACCTTGCGCGCCGGTGACTTGTTGTTGTCCAACAGTTTGCCGGTGGCCTGGTCAAGGGTCTTGCCGAGGATCTTGGCCTTGATGTTGTCGGTCTTGATGCCGGTTTCTTCCAGGGATACCGCCAGTGCCAAGAACTCACCCAGCGAATCCCAGCGCAGGTAGTTCTCTTCGACCAGCTGCTGCACGTGCTTCGGCGCGGAGCCGCCGGCGCCGGTTTCGTACATGCCGCCGCCCGCCATCAGCGGAACGATTGAGAGCATCTTGGCCGAAGTGCCCAGTTCCATGATTGGGAACAGGTCGGTCAGGTAATCGCGCAGAACGTTGCCGGTCACCGAAATGGTGTCCTGGCCACGAATCATGCGCTCCATGCTGACGCGGATGGCTTCGTTGTAATCCATGATGCGGATGTCCAGACCGCTCAGGTCGTGATCCTTGAGGTAGGTTTCGACCTTGTTCTGCAACTGACGATCATGGGCGCGCTCCGGGTCAAGCCAGAAGATCGCAGGGGTGTTCGACTGGCGAGCACGGGTCACGGCCAGCTTGACCCAGTCGCGGATCGGAGCGTCCTTGGTCTGGCAAGCACGCCAGATGTCACCTTTCTCGACTTCGTGCTGCATCAGCACGGTGCCGTCAACCAGAACGACGCGCATGGTGCCGTCGGCCTGCATCTCGAAGGTCTTGTCGTGCGAACCGTATTCCTCGGCTTTCTGTGCCATCAGGCCGACGTTCGGGACGCTGCCCATGGTGACCGGGTCGAAGGCGCCGTTGGTCTTGCAGAAGTTGATCATCTCCTGGTAAATGCGGGCATAGGTGCTCTCCGGCATTACCGCTTTGGTGTCCTTCTGCTTGCCGTCCTTGCCCCACATCTGACCGGAGTTACGGATCATCGCCGGCATCGAGGCGTCGACAATGACGTCGCTCGGGATGTGCAGGTTGGTGATGCCCTTGACCGAGTCGACCATCGCCATTTCAGGGCGGTGGCTGTAAACCTCATGGATGTCATGCAGGATTTCTTCCTGCTGCGAGACCGGCAGCGACTTGATCTTGTCGTAGACGCTGCTGATACCGTTGTTCGGGTTGACGCCCAGTTCCTTGAACAGCTCGCCGTACTTGTCGAACACATCCTTGTAGTAAACGCTGACCGCATGACCGAAGACGATCGGGTGCGAGATCTTCATCATGGTGGCCTTGACGTGCAGGGACCACATCACACCGGTTTCCTTGCAGTCCTGCAGGGTGTCTTCGAAGAAGGCGCGCAGCTTGTTGCAGCTCATGAACATGCCGTCGAGCACTTCACCTTCCTGCAGGGCGAGCTGCTTCTTGACCTCGACCTTGCCGTCCTTGCCGACGAACTCAATGCGCACATCACCAGCTTTGTCCATGGTGATCGACTGCTCGCTGGAGAAAAAGTCGCCACCACGCATGTAGTCGGCATGGGACTGCGAAGCCTTGCTCCACTTGCCCATCGAGTGCGGGTGCTTGCGAGCGTAGGCTTTCACGGCGGCCGGAGCGCGGCGGTCGGAGTTGCCTTCGCGCAGCACGGGGTTCACGGCGCTGCCGAGTACCTTGCCATAGCGGGCGCGGGTATCTTTCTCCGCATCGGTCTGCGGGTCTTCCGGGAAGTTGGGAATGTTGTAGCCCAGGGCCTGCAGTTCGGCGATGGCGGCCTTGAGCTGCGGCACGGAAGCGCTGATGTTGGGCAGTTTGATGATGTTGGCGTCGGGCTGAACGGTCAGCTCGGCAAGCTTGGCCAGGTCGTCGTCGACTTTCTTGTCAGCGTCGAGCTGGTCGGCAAAGCTCGCAAGGATGCGCCCTGCAAGAGAGATGTCGCGTGTTTCGACGGCTATGTCAGCGGAGGCGGCGAAGGCTTCTACAATAGGAAGAAGCGAATAGGTAGCCAGCGCAGGGGCTTCGTCGGTGAAGGTATAGATGATCTTCGAAGGGGTGGACATTTAGCGATAACTCTCTTCTTGCAGGGCGTGCACAGAATCCCGAGTGCGCCGGGTAGGCGCTCTGGCTCTCCGTCTAGATGAAACCAGAAGGGGGATTCGCCGCGGTGATGATGGATGCACCAATAGAGTGTCGAGCATTTGAACCGCCGAGCCGCGGTAGCGACTCTGAGGTTTCAAGGGGCGGGACTTGTACAAGACAGGTTCGTCCCTTATGACTTGTGAGTCATCGCGGCAGTATACCATCGAGCCAGCCTCGGGCAGAACGGCATTGCGCATACGACGAACGAACATGTAGTTTCAGGCAATTCGAGTGGGTTACCCTCAAAGATGATCGATGTCTAACCACGAAGACGGAGTCCAGCATGGGATACCAAAAGATCCAGGTGCCTGCCAGCGGTGACAAAATCACCGTCAATGCCGATAACACCCTGAACGTCCCCGACAACCCGATCATCCCTTATATAGAAGGGGACGGTATCGGCGTCGACATCAGCCCGGTGATGATCAAGGTCGTGGATGCCGCTGTTCAGAAGGCCTATGGCGGCAAGCGCAAGATTGCCTGGATGGAGATCTACGCGGGCGAGAAGGCTACGCAGGTCTACGATCAGGACACCTGGCTGCCGAAGGAAACCCTCGAAGCTGTCCGCGATTACGTCGTGTCGATCAAAGGCCCCCTGACCACTCCGGTCGGCGGTGGCATCCGCTCCTTGAACGTTGCGCTGCGTCAGGAGCTGGATCTCTACGTCTGCCAGCGTCCGGTTCGCTGGTTCACCGGTGTGCCGAGCCCGGTCAAGAAGCCGGGTGACGTGGATATGGTGATCTTCCGGGAGAACTCCGAAGACATCTACGCCGGTGTCGAGTGGAAGGCAGGCTCCCCGGAAGCGGAGAAGGTCATCAAGTTCCTTACCGAGGAAATGGGCGTCAAGAAGATCCGTTTTACCGAAAACTGCGGAATTGGGGTCAAGCCGGTTTCACTGGAAGGTACGAAGCGTCTCGTTCGCAAGGCGTTGCAGTACGCCGTCGACAATGACCGCAGCTCCGTCACCATTGTCCACAAGGGCAACATCATGAAGTTCACCGAGGGTGCCTTCAAGGAGTGGGGCTATGAAGTGGCCCGCGACGAGTTTGGCGCCGAGCTGCTGGATGGCGGGCCCTGGATGCAGTTCAATAACCCTACCACCGGCAAGAACATAGTAGTCAAGGACGCCATTGCCGATGCCATGCTTCAGCAGATCCTGCTGCGCCCGGCCGAGTACGACGTCATCGCAACACTCAACCTGAACGGTGACTACCTGTCCGACGCGCTTGCCGCTGAGGTCGGCGGTATCGGTATTGCCCCCGGGGCAAACCTTTCTGACACGGTCGCCATGTTCGAAGCTACGCACGGTACCGCGCCGAAGTACGCCGGTCAGGACAAGGTCAATCCGGGCTCGCTGATTCTCTCGGCTGAGATGATGCTGCGCCATATGGGTTGGGTGGAAGCGGCAGACCTGATCATCAAGTCGACCGAGAGCGCTATCGCCGCCAAGACCGTCACCTACGACTTTGAGCGTCTCATGGAGGGCGCCCAGTTGATGTCATGCTCGCAATTTGGCGACGCGATGATCAGCCATATGTAAGGTGTGGAATGAAAAAGGCCGATCAGATGATCGGCCTTTTTTTGTTTTTCAGGACAAATCAGGCATCTACCGTCGAGACGCCTTGGGCAGCAGCAGGGGTAGTCGCCTCGGACACGGCCTGCTGTGGCCTTATGTCGGTTGCGTGAAGGCCTTTCGGACCCTGCAGGATATTGAACATGACCGCTTGCCCAGCTTTCAGAGTTCGATAGCCTTCCATCTGGATGGCCGAGTAGTGGGCGAACAGGTCCTCATCGCCGCCATCTGCTACGATGAACCCGTAGCCTTTGGCGTTGTTGAACCACTTGACCTTACCGCTTAGCATGCTGTTATCCCTCTGCAAAGGAGTCCATTACTGGAGTAACATCCATTTCATTCCGCGCTTATGCAGCCCGAGGCCTCATGTTGCGCAACCCGTTTGCCCTTGTAGGCACATACTGTTTGTATCACCGTTTTGCCGATAGTCAAGGCGACTCGTCAGCTGGCTGCGAAGCTGTCCATATTTATCTGGCCCCCGCGCCACGACCTAGAACCGTTATGCGCATGCATGCATTTGCTCAGATTCGACTAACATTCAATCAGGATCGGCCTCTGGAGGACGGAGACGATGCGTCTGGCCTGGCTGTTGAAGAGGCCAAGCCGCAGCTGAAGGCACCACCGATGTATAAAGTTGTCATGTTCAATGACGACTACACGCCGATGGATTTCGTCGTCGAGGTGCTGGAAGGCATTTTCAATCACAGCAGGGAGCAGGCCACCAAGATCATGCTGGCCGTCCATACCGAGGGGCAGGCCGTCTGCGGGCTCTATACGCGCGACGTAGCCGAAACCAAAGCGATGCAAGTCAATCAATATGCAAGGGAATGCCAGCACCCGCTGCTTTGTGAGATCGAGAAGGACGGTTAACTCCGACTGCTGGAGAAGAGGTGAAAGCTATGTTGAACCGTGAGCTCGAAGTCACTCTGAATTTGGCTTTCAAAGAGGCACGTACCAA
>DNMQ01000321.1 GCA_003488145.1 Pseudomonas sp. | reverse complement strand
GCGATCTCCCAGGCCGCGGCCCCCTATGAGCTGTACTACGCGCCGGACCCATCGTCGCAGATCGCCTGCTCCATCGGCGGTAACGTCGCCGAGAATGCCGGCGGCGTGCACTGCCTGAAGTACGGCCTGACCGTGCACAACCTGCTCAAGGTGGACATCCTCACCGTCGAGGGCGAGCGCATGACCCTCGGTTCCGATGCACTGGATTCGCCGGGCTTCGACCTGCTGGCGCTGTTCACCGGCTCCGAAGGCATGCTCGGCATCGTCACCGAGGTGACGGTCAAGCTGCTGCCCAAGCCGCAGGTGGCCAAGGTGCTGCTGGCCGCCTTCGACTCGGTGGAGAAGGCCGGTCGTGCGGTGGGCGACATCATCGCTGCCGGCATCATCCCCGGCGGCCTGGAAATGATGGACAACCTGTCGATCCGCGCTGCCGAAGACTTCATCCACGCCGGTTATCCGGTGGATGCCGAGGCCATCCTGCTCTGCGAACTCGACGGCGTCGAAGCTGACGTGCATGACGACTGCGCGCGAGTCAGCGAAGTGCTGAAGCTGGCCGGTGCCACCGAAGTGCGCCTGGCCAAAGACGAAGCCGAGCGCGTGCGTTTCTGGGCCGGACGCAAGAACGCCTTCCCGGCGGTCGGGCGCATCTCGCCGGACTACTACTGCATGGACGGCACCATTCCGCGGCGCGAGCTGCCGGGTGTGCTCAAGGGTATCTCCGATCTCTCCGAGCAGTTCGGCCTGCGCGTGGCCAACGTGTTCCATGCCGGCGACGGCAACATGCACCCGCTGATCCTCTTCGATGCCAACCAGCCCGGTGAGCTGGAGCGCGCCGAAGACCTGGGCGGCAAGATTCTCGAACTCTGCGTGAAGGTCGGCGGCAGCATCACCGGCGAACACGGCGTCGGCCGCGAGAAGATCAATCAGATGTGCTCGCAGTTCAACGCCGACGAGCTGACGCTGTTCCACGCGGTCAAGGCGGCCTTTGACCCGAGCGGCCTGCTCAACCCGGGCAAGAACATCCCGACCCTGCATCGCTGCGCCGAATTCGGCCGCATGCACATCCACAACGGCGAGCTGCCTTTCCCCGAACTGGAGCGTTTCTGATGTCCGTAATCGCCAACGACGCCAGCGCGCAGTTGCTGGATCAGGTCAACCAGGCGCTTGCCGCCAACACGCCGCTGTGCATTCAGGGCAGCGGCAGCAAGGCTTTCCTCGGGCGGCAGGTCGACGGCGTGCTGCTCGATACCCGCGAGCACCGCGGCATCGTCAGCTATGACCCTACCGAACTGGTGGTCACCGTTCGCGCCGGCACGCCGCTGACGGAGCTGGAAACCGCGCTGGATGCCGCCGGGCAGATGCTGCCTTGCGAGCCGCCGCACTTCGGCGAAGGTGCCACGGTTGGCGGCATGATCGCCGCCGGGCTATCCGGCCCCCGTCGCCCGTGGAGCGGTTCGGTGCGTGATTTCGTGCTCGGCTCGCGCGTGATTACCGGCCAGGGCAAGCACCTGCGTTTCGGTGGCGAAGTGATGAAGAATGTCGCTGGCTACGACCTGTCACGTCTGATGGCCGGCAGCTTTGGTTGCCTCGGCGTGCTTACTGAAGTCTCGCTCAAGGTGCTGCCCAAGCCACGCCTGTGCACCAGCCTGCGTCTGGAAATCGACCTCGACCGCGCGCTGCTCAAGCTCGCCGAATGGGGGCAGCAGCCGATCCCGATCAGTGCAGCCAGCCATGATGGCCAGGCGCTGCACCTGCGTTTGGAAGGCGGCGAAGGCTCTGTTGGTGCGGCCCGCGAGCGCATCGGTGGCGAGGATCTCGACCCCGGCTACTGGAACGATCTGCGCGAGCAGCGCCTGGCGTTCTTTGCTGACCCGCGCCCGCTGTGGCGCCTGTCGCTGCCGAACAACACGCCGACGCTGGCGCTGCCGGGCGATCAGCTGGTGGACTGGGCCGGCGCCCAGCGCTGGCTGAAGTCCGATGCCGACGCGGTGACCATCCGCGGCATCGCCATTGAGGTCGGCGGCCACGCCACCTGCTTCAGCGAAGGCGCCACGACCAATCCGTTCCAGCCGCTGTCGGCGCCGCTGCTGCGCTATCACCGCCAGCTCAAGGCCGCGCTGGACCCGCAGGGGATCTTCAACCCCGGCCGCATGTATTCCGAGGTCTGACGACGTATGCAAACCAATCTGAGCGAAGCGGCGAAAAAGCTGCCGCGCGCCGAAGAAGCTGAAAGCATCCTGCGCTCCTGCGTGCATTGCGGCTTCTGCAATGCCACCTGCCCGACCTACCAGCTGCTGGGCGACGAGCTGGACGGCCCGCGCGGGCGCATCTACCTGATGAAGCAGATGTTCGAAGGCGGCGAGGTGACCGAGAGCACTCAGCTGCATCTGGACCGCTGCCTGACCTGCCGCAACTGCGAAACCACCTGTCCGTCCGGGGTGAAGTACCACAACCTGCTGGACATCGGCCGCGACTTCATCGAGCAGCAGGTGCAGCGCCCGTTGGGCGAGCGCATCGTGCGCGGTGGCCTGCGCACGGTGATCCCGCGCCCGGGCCTGTTCAAGGCGTTGCTGGGTGCCGGTAATGCGCTGAAGCCGCTGATGCCTGCCTCGCTGAAGGGCCACCTGCCGCGCGAGATTCGCCCGGCCAAGCCGCGCCCGCAGGTGATGCACAGCCGTCGCGTGCTGATGCTCGAAGGCTGCGTGCAGCCGAGCCTGTCGCCGAGCACCAACGCCGCCGCCGCGCGCGTGCTCGACCGCCTCGGCATCAGCGTCAGTCCTGCGCGCGAAGCCGGCTGCTGCGGCGCGGTGGACTACCACCTCAATGCCCAGGATGCCGGTCTGGATCGTGCGCGGCGCAACATCGACGC
>DNMQ01000320.1 GCA_003488145.1 Pseudomonas sp. | reverse complement strand
TTCGCCTGCGCCTTCAACCTGCTGCTGGGCTACGCGGGGCTGCTGTCCTTCGGCCATGCGGCGTTCTTCGCCACCGGCGGCTACATCACCGGCTACATGCTGAGCAGCTACAGCGGGCTCAGCACCGAGCTGGGGATACTCGCCGGCACCCTGGCCTCGACGGTGCTCGGTGCGCTGTTCGGCATGCTGGCGATCCGCAGGCAGGGCATCTACTTCGCGATGATCACCCTGGCGCTGGCGCAGTTGGTGTTCTTCGTCTTCGTCCAGGCGCCGTTCACCGGTGGCGAAAACGGGTTGCAGGGCGTGCCGCGCGGGCATCTGTTCGGCCTCGTCGACATGAAGAACAACATGGCCATGTACTACTTCGTGCTGGCGGTGTTCGTCATTGGCTTCGCCATCATCCAGCGCACCATCCACTCGCCCTACGGGCAGGTGCTCAAGGCCATCCGCGAGAACGAGCCGCGGGCGGTGTCGCTCGGCTACAACGTCGATCGGCACAAGCTGCTGGCGTTCGTCATCTCCGCGGCGCTTGCCGGTCTGGCTGGCGCGACCAAGACCGTGGTGTTCCAGCTGGCCTCGCTGACCGACGCGCACTGGCACATGTCCGGCGAGGTCATCCTGATGACCCTGCTCGGCGGCGTCGGCACCATCCTCGGGCCGCTGGTCGGCGCCACCGTGGTGGTGACGCTACAAAGCTCGCTGTCCAATGGACCGTTGGGCGAGTGGGTGCATGTGATCCTCGGGGTGATCTTCGTGCTCTGCGTGCTGCTGTTCCGCTCCGGCATCGTCGGCTGGCTGGAACGGCTGGTGAAGCGCAACTTCAAGTAGCGATCCGATGCGGGACCGTCCAGATTGCGCCGGACGGTCCCGCCATCGGCGAACCCGCTGCAGGGATACATGCCTAACGTCCCAGGCCCCTTTCAGAGGACAGAGCCATGCCTGGCACCGAACCCCAAATGCAGCCGCAACCCACCTGGCCCTGGCGAGCCGACGAATCGCCCCTCAACGACCTCGACGACGCCGAGAGCGATACCGAGTTCGAAGGCCCGGACGAGCTGCCGAAAGAAGTGCTCGAACAACTCGAGAAGGTCGCTCCGCCGCCGGATCCGATGCCCGACCCTGGTCCGCTTTAACGGATTGCACTCCCTTCGATAGAAACTAAAAGGCCCCGACGAGTCGGGGCCTTTTTTCAAGCGAGCGGATGCTTAGACGTTAAAGCGGAAGTGCATGACGTCACCGTCCTTGACGATGTATTCCTTGCCTTCTAGGCGCCACTTGCCGGCTTCCTTGGCGCCGGCTTCGCCCTTGTACTGGATGAAGTCGTCATAGGCGATGACTTCAGCGCGGATGAAGCCTTTCTCGAAATCGGTGTGGATCACCGCGGCCGCCTGCGGAGCGGTCGCACCGATTCTGACGGTCCAGGCGCGGACTTCCTTAACCCCGGCGGTGAAGTAGGTCTGCAGGTTGAGCAGCTCGTAACCGGCGCGGATCACACGGTTCAGACCTGGTTCTTCCATACCCATGGTTTCGAGGAACATCTGCATCTCTTCCAGATCATCCAGCTCGGCGATCTCGGCCTCGATCTTGTTGCACACTGGCACGACGATGGCGCCTTCTTCCTCGGCGATGGCGTTGACCACGTCCAGGAGCGGGTTGTTCTCGAAGCCATCCTCGGCGACGTTGGCGATGTACATCACCGGCTTGGTGGTCAGCAGGTGGAAGGTCTTGGTCAGGCGCTTTTCCTCGTCACTGAAGCTCTTCAGCAGGCTGCGTGCCGGCTTGCCTTCGGTGAGGTGCGGGATCAGCTTTTCCAGCAGCCCCTTCTGTGCGACCGCTTCCTTGTCGCCGCCCTTGGCGGTACGGGCGACGCGCTGCAGCTGCTTCTCGCAGCTGTCGAGGTCGGCCATGATCAGTTCGAGGTCGATGATCTCGATGTCACGCTTGGGGTCCACGCTGTTGGCGACGTGGATGACATTCTCGTCTTCGAAGCAGCGGACCACATGGGCGATGGCGTCGGTTTCGCGGATGTTGGCGAGGAACTTGTTGCCCAGGCCTTCGCCCTTCGAAGCGCCCGCGACCAGGCCGGCGATGTCGACGAACTCCATGGTGGTCGGGATCACCCGCTCCGGCTTGACGATCGCCGCCAGCGCGTCGAGGCGCGGATCGGGCATCGGCACGATGCCGCTGTTCGGCTCGATGGTGCAGAAGGGAAAGTTCTCAGCCGCGATGCCGGATTTGGTCAGGGCGTTGAACAGGGTGGACTTGCCGACGTTGGGCAGACCGACGATGCCGCAGTTGAATCCCATGGTGAGCTTGCCTCGGAGTTAGGTTCAGGCCTTTTGGCTGTGCAGGCGCTGCATCGCGCGGGTCCAGTCGCCGGCCAGGATTTCTGGCACGACATCCAGCGCAAAGTCGATGCTGGCGTCGAGCTTTTCGCGCTCGGTCTGCGGTGCGCGGCCCAGTACGTAGCCACTGACCAGGCTGGCGTGGCCAGGATGGCCGATACCCAGGCGCAGGCGATGAAAGCCGTTCTGATTGCCGAGCTTGGCGATGATGTCACGCAGCCCGTTGTGCCCGCCATGACCGCCACCCTGCTTGAGTTTGGCGACGCCCGGGGGCATATCGAGCTCATCATGGGCGACCAGGATGGACTCGGGGGGAATTCGGAAAAAGCCGGCCAATGCCGCCACCGCCTGACCGCTGCGGTTCATGTAGGTAGTGGGGATAAGCAGGCGGATGTCTTCACCCTGGTGGCTGAACTTGCCGACCAGGCCAAAGTACTTGCGATCGTTGCTGAGCGAGACGCCTTCACGGGCAGCCAGACGCTCAACGAAAAGAGCCCCCGCGTTGTGCCGGGTCTGGTCGTATTCAGGGCCTGGGTTTCCCAGGCCGACGATCAGTTTTACGGCAGTCACGACGGGGGCCTCTTCTTCGACTATGCGAGTGAATTACTCGGCAGCGTCTTCTTCTTTCGGAGCGTCTTCCTTGCTCACGCGCGGAGCGTGAACGTTGGCTACCGGCAGGTCGCTGCCGTGGGCCAGGGCGACCAGCTCAACGCCTTTCGGCAGCTTGATGTCGGTCATGTGCAGAACCTGGCCAACTTCGACGTTGATCATGTCGACTTCGATGAATTCCGG
>DNMQ01000160.1 GCA_003488145.1 Pseudomonas sp. | reverse complement strand
GCCATCGTCGATGGGGCGACCACCTGGCAGGCGTTCTTCTATATTCTGCTGCCGATGAGCGTGCCGATCCTGGCGGTGGTGTTCATCCTCGCCTTCATCACCAGCGTCACCGAATACCCCATCGCCTCGGTGCTGCTGATGGACGTGGACAAGCTGACCCTGTCGGTGGGTGCCCAGCAGTACCTGTACCCGCAAAACTACCTGTGGGGTGACTTCGCCGCGGCGGCGGTACTCTCAGGCCTGCCGATCACCGCGGTGTTCCTCTACTGTCAGAAGTGGATCGTCGGCGGTCTTACCGCGGGCGGCGTGAAGGGCTGAAGGATGTAGCGAACAGGCGCCAGACCGGGGAGCGGAAGCCATGCGAGCCGGTGCGCCAGGCCACGACGAGAACAATAACGAGAACAGGGAGCCGTCCATGAATGCCTCGATGCCAGCCTTGCTGCCGCTGATCCCCACCAAGCTGGCGATCCCCATGCTGCCGCCGGGCCTGCTCGAACGCCCACGATTGGACGAGTGGCAGCTGCGCCTGCCGCAGGTGCGCCTGGCGGTGCTGCATGCCGCCAGCGGTTTCGGCAAGACCACCCTGGCGGCGCAGTGGGCGCGGGCCTTCGACGGCCGCATCGCCTGGTTCCAGCTGCATGCCAGCGACAACCTGGGGCTGCAGTTCGGTCGCTACCTGACCCAGGCCCTGGACCGCCAGCTGGACGCCGGCTGTCCGCTGGCAGTGGCGCTGGCCGAGCAGGGCCGGGTGTCACTGGATGCGTTGTTCACTCAGCTACTGGCCGAACTGCCGGGCGAGCACGAAGCGATCCTGATCGTGCTCGACGAGTTCGAGGTGCTGCACGACGCCGAGTTGATCGCCGGCCTGCGCTTCTTCCTGCGCCATATGCCGAGCTGGATGACCCTGCTGGTATGCAGCCGGCGCCTGCCCGAACTGGGTGTCGCCGAGCTGCGGGTCAAGCATCAGCTGCTGCTGCTCGACGCGCGCCAGCTGGCCTTCGAGGATGACGAAGTGCAGGCGCTGCTGGAGCTGGGCGTGCCGGTGAGCATCAATCGCGAGCAGGTCGAGCGTCTCAACCGCCGCATCGGTGGCTGGCCCTGCGCGCTGCAGCTGGCCTTGCAGGAAGTGCAGACCAGCCGTGGCATGGACCTGTTCCTGGAGAACCTGCAGCTCGGCCACCCGGACATCCGCGACTACATGCGCGAACAGGTGATCGAGGGGCTGCCCGAGGACCTGCGCGGTTTTCTCGAGGCGACCTGCCTGCTCGACCGCTTCGACGCCGCCCTGGCCGATCGTCTGACCGAGGCCTGTCACGGCCGCGAGATGCTCGAACGGCTCGAACGCGGCGGCCTGTTCATCCAGCCGCTGGACAGCCTGCGCCGCTGGTACAGCTACCACCCGTTGTTCGCCGTGTTCCTGCAGGGCGAGCTGCGCACCCACCAGCCGCAGCGGGTCAACCAGTTGCACCTGCGTGCGGCCTCCGCGCTGCTGGCCGAGAACATGCCCGAGGAAGCCGCGCGCCATGCCGTGCAGGCCGGCGACCCGCAGCAGGTCGACGAGATTCTGCAGCGCCACGGCCGGGCGTTCTATCGCCAGGGTCGTCTCGGGTTGCTGCAACAGTGCCTGGAAACCCTGCCGGAAGCGGTGATCGCCGGCTCGCCGCTGCTCACCCTGCTGCAGGCCTGGGTGTCGCAGAACTCCTATCAGTTCGATCACGTCGAGCGCTGGTTCAAGGCCGGCGAGCTGGCGCTGCAGCGCAGCTGCTCCGAGCAGGACTGGGCGCGCATCGTCTGCGAATTCAATGCCGTCCGCGCGCAGGTGGCGATGAACCAGGGCGACGAGCAGCGCGCCGTCGCCCTGGCGCAGGAGGCGCTGACCCGCGAGCCGCTGATCATGCGCACCTCGCGAGTGGCGGCGATGTCGGGTCTGGCCGAGGCGCATTTCGTCCAGGGCGAACTGCCGCAGGCGCAGAAACAATACGAGGAAGCCGAGCGCCGCGCGCGGGAGATCAATGCCTCGCACCTGGTGGTCTGGAGCCTCGGCCAGCTGTCGGAAATCGCCATCGCCCAGGGCCATCTGCAGAAGGCCTATACCCTGCAGGAGCGCGCCATCCAGTACATCGAGCAGCAGAACCTGCAGGCCACGCCCATCGTCGAGTTCATCTACCGGGTGCGCGGCCAGGTGCTGCTGGAGTGGCACCAGCTGGACGCTGCCGAGCAGTGCGCGCTGCAGGGTATCCAGATACTCGACGAACTGGACGACCCACGCTGGCGCCTGCAGAGTTACGCGCTGCTGGCCGGCGTCGCCTACGCCCGCGGCCAGCAGCATGCCTGTGCCGACTACATCGCCCAGCTGCAGGCGATGCTCGCCGATGATCGCTACCACATCGACTGGCTGGCCAATGCCCACGCGATCATGCTCGCCTACTGGGACTCCAGCCAGGATCGCGAGGCGATCCGCCAGTGGCTGCTCAGCGCGCCGCCGGTGAGCGGCGGCGCCAACCACTTCGCCCAGCTCAATGCGCGCAACCACGCCCGTGCCCACCTGGCGCTCGGGCAACTGGAGCGCGCCCTGCCGATCCTGCGCCAGCTGCTGACCGACGCCGAGCGCCATGGTCTGGAGATGGATCGCAACCGCAACCACATCCTCCTGGCGCAGCTGCACTGGTTGCGCGAGGAGCGCCAGCAGGCGCTGGATCACCTGCAGCGGGCCATGACCCTGGCCAGCGGCAGCGGCGCCATCGGCAGCTTCCTGCGCGTCGGCAAGCCGATCATCGGCATGCTCAAGTGCCTGCTGCACGAGCGCAGCCTCGATGAGGCCGAGGCCCAGCGCGCTGCGCGCTTGATCCAGCTGGCGCAGCAGCAGCGCGATTTCAGCCGCGCCATTCGCATCACCCTGGACGAGGCGGTGATTCAGGACATCATCAACCGCCCCGACGTGCCCGAGCTGATCCGCCGTTCGCCGCTGACCCGGCGCGAATGGCAGGTGCTGAGCTTGATCCACGCCGGGCAGTCCAACGAGCAGATCGCCGATCACCTGAACGTCGCGCCGACCACCATCAAGACGCACATCCGCAGCCTCTACCAGAAGCTCAACATCACCCACCGCAGTGAGGCGGTGCAGCTGGCACGCGACCTGCTGAGCAAGATTCAGGGGGACTGACGCTCAGCCCTTCCACTGCGTCTGAGCGAAGGCGGGCAGGGCGTTGGCGCGCCGAGACGCTGAGGCCAGGTGGGGGAATGCACCGTCCGGCGCCAGCGTGTCGGGCAGGGTGAGGCGGGCGAAGTCATAGGCGACCACCGCGCTGATATCCACCTGGCTCATGCGTTCGCCCAGCAAGGGCCGCTCGCCGCGCTCGGCCTGGAGTGCGTCAAGCAAGGCCAGCGCGCCACGTGCCTGGTCTTCGCAATGGCGGTACCAATCGTCCCACACCAGTCCTTCCGGCCTACGATCGCGTTCGTAGTACGCCGCCACGGTTTTCTCGCAGGCACCGACGGCGAAGGCCAGCAGGCTCATCGCCTCGCTACGCTGGGCGCCGGACAGCGGCAGCAGCGCTCGCTCGGCGCCCGCCTGCTGATCGAAATGGTCGAGGATGGCGTTGCTGTCGATCAGCACCCGGCCATCGTCCAGCACCAAGGCGGGCACTCGACCCAGCGGCGAGTATTCGCGGATCTTCAGACTATCCGTCAGAACGCTGAGGGGCTCGTTGGTGAACGGTATGTCCAACAGATGCAGGCTGACGCCGACGCGGCGGACGAATGGCGACATGTAGCGACCGATCAGTTTCACAGGCAGTGCTCCGGACGGGGTAGGGGAGCAACAACCCTAGCCGAGCCGGTCGGTTAATGCGAAGGCGCGGCCGCCGATCGCCTCGTCCGCTCGCGACTACCGTGGAGGAGCAAGGTGAGGCGTGCGCTATGGCACCCTCGGTGCTTTAGCGAAGGAGGCTCCACTATGACGATGAGCGAGAAACAGAAAATGCTGGCCGGCGAGCTGTACCACCCCGGCGACCCGGAAATCCTCGCCGACCAGGCCGCGGCCAAGGCCTGGATGGTGCGCTACAACGCAGCGCTGGCGGCCTCGCCGGACGAGCGTCGGGCGCTGCTGGCCGAGCGGCTGGCTGCGGTCGGTGCCGGCGCGGTGATCCGCCCGCCGTTCCACTGCGACTACGGCTACAACATCCACCTCGGCGAGGGCGCCTTCCTCAACTTCAGCTGCGTGATTCTCGATGTGGTCGCGGTGCATATCGGCGCCGGCGCGCAGATCGGCCCGGCGGTGCAGCTCTACACCGCCGATCATCCGCGTGATCCCGAGGCGCGCCGCTCGGGCGTGGAGTTCGGCCGGCCGATCCATATCGGTCGCAACGTCTGGGTTGGCGGCGGAGCGATCATCCTCCCCGGCGTGACGGTCGGTGACGATGCGGTGATCGGCGCCGGCAGTGTGGTGACCCGTGACGTGCCGGCCGGTGCCACGGTAGTCGGCAATCCGGCGCGGATACGCTGACCGGCTCGCTGTCGCCGTCTACGCCCTCGGCCAGCGCGCCGTCTACGCCCGACCCTTACGCCTGCAAGACCCCGCCGCCGGAGGATGTTGCGACGGGAAGCCGCACCTAGAGTGGCTCCATCTTCACTGGTCACTCATAGGTAACGTGGCATGTCCGAGCAACTTCAGAATTGGTGGCGCGGCGGGGTGATCTATCAGGTCTACCCACGTAGTTTCTTCGACAGCAACGGCGACGGCGTGGGCGACCTGCCCGGCGTGCTGCACAAGCTGGACTACATCGCCAGCCTCAATGTCGACGCCATCTGGCTGTCGCCCTTCTTCACTTCGCCGATGAAGGATTTCGGCTACGACGTCGCCGACTACCGCGGCGTCGATCCGCTGTTCGGCACCCTCGACGACTTCGTCCGGTTGGTCGAGGCCTGCCACGAACGCGGCATGCGCGTGCTGATCGACCAGGTGCTCAACCATTCTTCCGATCAGCATCAGTGGTTCGTCGAAAGCCGTTCCAGCCGCGACAACGACAAGGCCAACTGGTACGTCTGGGCCGATCCCAAGCCGGACGGAACCGTCCCGAACAACTGGCTGTCGGTGTTCGGCGGTCCGGCCTGGAGCTGGGACAGCCGACGCCGGCAGTACTACCTGCACAACTTCCTCTCCAGCCAGCCGGACCTGAATTTCCACTGCCCGGCCGTGCAGGATCAGGTGCTCGACGACATGGAGTTCTGGCTCAAGCTGGGCGTGGACGGTTTCCGCCTGGATGCAGCGAACTTCTACTTCCACGACGCCGAACTGCGCGACAACCCGCCGAACACCGAGATTCGCGAAGGCAGCATCGGCGTGCGCGTCGACAACCCCTACGCCTACCAGCGCCATATCTACGACAAGACTCGGCCGGAAAACATGGACTTCCTGCGCCGTCTGCGGGCCTTGCTGCAGCGCTATCCCGGTGCCTCCTCGGTAGCCGAGATCGGCTGCGACGAATCCTTGCGCACCATGGCCGCCTACACCAGCGGCGGCGACACCCTGCACATGGCCTACTCGTTCGACCTGCTCACCGAGCAGTGCAGCCCGGCCTATATCCGGCATACCGTCGAGGGCATCGAGCGCGAACTGGCGGACGGCTGGTCGTGCTGGTCCATGGGCAACCACGATGTGGTGCGGGTTATGACGCGCTGGGCCCTCAATGGCCGGCCCGACCCGGAGCGCGGCCGGCTGCTGATGGCACTGCTGTTGTCCCTGCGCGGCAGTGTCTGCCTCTATCAGGGCGAGGAGCTGGGCCTGCCGGAAGCGGAACTGCGCTACGAGGATCTGGTCGATCCGTACGGCATTACCTTCTGGCCGGAATTCAAGGGCCGCGACGGCTGCCGCACGCCGATGCCGTGGCAGAGCGAGGCGCATCATGCCGGTTTTACCGGTAGCCAGCCGTGGTTGCCGGTGGACGACTCGCACCGTTCGCTTTCCGTGGCGGCGCAGGATGCCGATCCGCATTCGATGCTCAACTGCTACCGGCGCTTCCTCGGATGGCGGCGCGAGCAGCGTCTGCTGATCGAGGGTGACATCCGCATGGTCTACCATGACGACGCCTTGCTGGTGTTCGAGCGCCGGCTCGGGGGGGAGGTCTGGCTGTGCCTGTTCAACCTCGGCGATCTGCCGCGCAGCTACGAGCTGCCGGCCCAGGCGGTGCCGCTGGTGGACGTGCCGGCGAGCTTCGCCGAATACGATGGGCAATGGGCGCGCCTGCCGGCCCATGGTTTCGGCTACGTGCGTCTCGAGGGTTGAGCGAGATCCGGCAGCGGCGGGGTTGGCCCTCCGCTGCACCAGATAACGAGAGCTTGGCGGCATCCAACGGAGAACAACAACGATGGCCAGTGTCACGCTGCGCGACATCTGCAAGAGTTACGACGGTACGCCGATCACCCGGCATATCGACCTGGAAATCGAGGACGGTGAGTTCGTCGTCTTCGTCGGTCCATCCGGTTGCGGCAAATCCACCCTGCTGCGACTGATCGCCGGGCTGGAGGACATCACCTCGGGCGATCTGCTGATCGGTGACCAGCGGGTCAACGACCTGCCGCCCAAGGATCGTTCAGTTGGCATGGTCTTCCAGTCCTACGCCCTCTATCCGCACATGACCGTGGCCGAGAACATGGCCTTTGGCCTCAAGCTTGCCAGCGTCGATAAGCGCGAGATCGCCCGTCGCGTGGAAGCGGTCGCGGAAATCCTGCAGCTCGACAAACTGCTCGAACGCAAACCCAAGGACCTTTCCGGTGGCCAGCGCCAGCGCGTCGCCATCGGCCGCACCATGGTCCGCGAGCCGAAGGTGTTCCTGTTCGACGAACCCCTGTCGAACCTCGACGCCTTCCTCCGCGTGCAGATGCGCATCGAGATCGCCCGTCTGCACCAGCGCATCCGCTCCACCATGATCTACGTGACTCACGACCAGGTCGAAGCCATGACCCTGGCCGACAAGATCGTCGTGCTCAACGCCGGCGAAATCGCCCAGGTCGGCCAACCGCTGCACCTGTACCACTACCCGCAGAACCGTTTCGTTGCCGGCTTCCTCGGCTCGCCGCAGATGAACTTCGTCGAGGTGCGCGCCGTCTCCGCCAGCCCGGAAGCCGTCACCGTGGAACTGCCCAGCGGTTACCCACTGACCCTGCCGGTGGATGGCAGCGCCGTCAGCGCTGGCGACCCGCTCACCCTCGGCATCCGCCCCGAACACTTCGTCATGCCGGAAGAGGCCGACTTCACCTTCCACGGCCAGATCACCGTGGCCGAGCGTCTGGGCCAGTACAACCTGCTCTACCTCACCCTGGAGCGCCTGCAGGACGTCATCACGCTGTGCGTCGACGGCAACCTGCGCGTCACCGAAGGCGAAACGTTCGCCGCTGGCCTCAAGGCCGACAAATGCCACCTGTTCCGCGAAAACGGAGACGCCTGCGCCCGGCACTACCGCGAGCCGGCGATTTATGGGTGAGTGAAACCGCCCCGCTGGACTGGCGGCAGGGTTTAGCTAGGTCAGCTCTAATTGCGCTTGATCGAGTGCGGTAAAACGGCTCCTTCAGGCTGCTCAGTGCCGACGTCATACAGAGAGGCACGGTCCGCCTGATCGGTGACGCTAGAACCGTTACCGTGGCGTTTGCTCGGTCGCGTCAAAGGCCTGGAAGCTCATCTGTCGGCCAAGGCCAGGTTTACACCGAGACCGGCAAATGATGCCGCGAAGCCCCGGCGCAGCCAGGCCTGAACGCGCTGCGATTCGATGACCGCCTTGCGAAATGCGTGCGCCAGCAGGCCGTAGACAGTAAAGATGGCGAATGTCATCAGCATGAAAGTCGCGCTGAGAACGAGCAGCTGCCCAAGCTCATCGCCGGCGCCCGGCCGGATGAATTGCGGCAGGAAGGCCAGGAAAAAAATGGTCAGTTTCGGGTTCAGCAGATTGACCAGCAGCGCCTTCGCAACCAATGATCGAACCCTCAGTGGTTCACTATCGCCACCCACCGCCAGCGCAGAGCGGTCACGCCAGGTCGAGTAGGCGAGATAGAGCAGGTAGGCGGCACCTCCATAGCGCAGAGTCTCGAAGACCAGTGCACTGGAATGCAGGATCGCCGCGACACCAAGAATGGTCGCCAGCAGATGCGGCAGAATCCCGAGCGTACAGGCTGTCGCGGCCAGAATACCGGCGCGACGGCCGTGCATCAGCGCCGTCGAAACCGTATAAATCACCCCCGCGCCGGGTATCAGCACGACGACCAGACAGGTAATCAGGTATTCCAGGCTGGGCATGTAGGCTCCTTGATACGGGGCTGATCGACTGAATCAGCATAGGGCATTGACGGGCACCGCCCCAACCGGGCGCTTACCGCATCTCATGGCTCGTCGAAGGCCGCTGCCGCGAGAGCCTCGAGACCTGAGCGCTGGACCCCGTCTGTCCAGCGAGAATCCAACCGCGGTAATCTGGCGTTTCGCGTTGGTTATGGCGCATTCGCTCGGAGCCACAGTGAGGTAGGAATGCAGGTCAGAAGATCCTCTCGATTGTTCATCGTGGATGCTGATGGACGCCTTTTACTTTTCTTGTACAAAGACGAGCATGAAGCGCCCTTCTGGGCGACCTCTGGGGGCGAGCTACAACCTGGAGAAAGCTACGCTGATGCAGCAGCAAGGGAGCTGTATGAGGAGACCGGTTTAACGCTTCGAGTCGGGAAGCTGCTGAAGGAAAGAGATGAGGTATATGCCGTAGCACGCTCGACACCGGCGCGCTGGCTGGAGAAGTACTTCCTCGTGAAATGCCCAGCGGACACGAGCGTATTCGCTGCAAAATGGACCGAAGAGGAACAGAGCACGATCCAGAAATGGAAGTGGTGGAGCTTGAACGAACTGCAAGACCAGGCCGCATCCCTATTCAAGCCCACGTGGCTGCCTGAACTTCTGGGCGCTCTCTTAAGTGATCGTCAGTGCAGCAGCTGATTCTGATCGGTGTTCACCTCTAGGACGGGGCTAGCGGTGGGGTGACCCAGCGGAGTGGCCGAGTCGCTACCAAAGCCTTGCACGAGAGCGTGAACGTGCAAGGGGAAGCGTGCCGAGGCCTCCAGTATTTTCCGATACACGAAAAAAAGCCCCGAGAATCTTGAGATTCTCGGGGCTTTGTTTGCCGGGGGGATTTGAACCCCAATTTTTGCTCCGCGTTGTCCTGCAAAGCCCGGCATTACTGGACCCACATACCTGAGTCGCCTGCATTGAACAGCTTTAGGTGGCAGTGATTTCGACACCTTTTCGACACTGATAGCGGTGTCAACCTACATCGGAAATGGTCTGTGAGCTATTCTCTTGCGCATGCTGTGTAGGCAATGGGGCCATGAGGCTGGTGCTATCTGGGGCGTCCTGAATGATCACCTTCTAACGCCTCTGCGTAAGACATAGTTACCGGACTCTCCCAGCGCTCTATACATCACTTAGTGTCAACTTTATTAGCGAATATAAATACTACTGAGCAGCATATGGACGAAATTGCGAATGTCATAACCATCATTTCGGGGGTTATGACTATATTTGGAATAACCGGAATAGTCGGCTGGAGTCTCTCTAAAGAGGCTGGGCAGAACTTATCAGAGGCATCAATATCCATATTCGCAAAATCTTTCAAACTTGCGCTTTGTATTGTTACGTTTCTTGTTCTCGTCCTACCCATCCAGGCAATATATGTACTAATTGTTCTTGCGGTTGGTGATGGTATTATGCCTGCCAGCACAGCGAGTCCGGAATTTTGGTGGCGTGAATCAGATTGGTACGCCTATTTACTAGGCTATTGTGTAGTGGTGCTAGTTGCTGTTCCGCTATACGCTCTGAGCGCGTCATCAATCTATACTTGGTCGCTCCGGCCAATTCGTATCTTCTGGAGGGAGGTTCGTGGACGCTAACGAGGCGGTTTAATCTTTAATCAGGCGACAACAAGTATGGGGAGAAAGCCCTAGTCCAAATAGCGTAGGCTTTGCAGAATTCTTCTTGTTGCGCTGTCAACACGAGCATTGTCGTCGACATAACTTATTTATTTGAGTGTATAAGAATATCATGGCACATCCGGAAGCAGGTGATAGAACGATTTTGCCGTTATTAGTCACAAGTATGGCTGTTGTTGCTCCACTTCTTTTTATACTTGGGATAGTCATAGGAAACCATCTGCAGGGGAATGAAACTCTTTCTTCAGACTCAATCTCCTCGTGGTTATCAGCAATCGCAACTGTAGCTATTGCTATACTTACTTTCATTCTTGCGAAAGAGACTTGGTATCTGAGAGAGGCACAAATACGTCAACTCCAAGAGTTGAAGCGAGAAAATATTCGGCCTAATGTAGGGATCTCATTAGAAAATAGCCCTGCAGGCATACATTTCTTTAACGTCAAGGTCAGTAATTTCGGCAAAGGCATTGCTAGGAAAATACATTTTTCATTTTTTGATCGTGATGGACATAAGGTTTCAACAACCGGTGAAGATATTGTTGTTGATGAATTTTTAAAACTTACTATGTTTACTGCTGGTATCAGGTCTATGGGGATAAATCAGGTATTGTCAAGTTTCGTGTTTAGCTTTCTTGATTTAACTGACCAGGTTGGTGGAGATGTTTTTAAAGCATACTTAAATATTGTTGTTGACTTCGAAGATGTTGAGGGTAGTAAATACAGTAACTGTTTCGAAGTTGACTTCTCCCAATATGGAGGATTTAGTAACGTTGGTGGCGCAGACGCAACCTACACCATTGCAGACGAAATCAAGAAGCTGCGTCAGCATTTGGTGAGATAAGAGAATTAAGATTAAGCCGCTTTAGGTTGACGATCTTTAAGTCTTAGCAGCGATAAGCTGCAAAGCTATATCCCTTGCAGCCTCTGCCTAACCGCACTCAAGCCATCTCTATCGCTTGCGAAGCCGAGTTCACAATCTTCCATCCATCGCGTGCAAAGCAAGCCAGTGACTCCTTGCGATATCAATCACATGCTTCCCGCTTTTTTCGAGCAGTCCGCACGCTAGGGTTCTGCTCGTACTGTTGCCACCAGAACTTACACTCAGGCGTTTGCAACCGTTTCTCGTGCTGCACTCTTGCTAGTTCCGCTTGGCGTTGCGCTTGCTGCTGAGCTTGACGCTGCTCTCTCTCCTTAGCTTCCGCTGCGGCACGCTGTCGGTAATCTGCCTGGATCTGCTTTGAGCTTTGGTCGGCTTGTCTGAAGGCTTGCTGCATATAGAGCGCGGCTTCGTTGATGGCTGCCTTCACCCGTTGTTCCTGGATGAGTCATAGACGAGCTTCCCGCCCCATAGACCGCCTACGAGTATGACAGCAGCCAGAACGATGGCTTGGCTTGTGTCGATGGGAGCGTGGGCATGCCGCTGCGTAATGCTTCGACGGCCCTGACGTTCGTATCGATCCTCGATTTCCTCATCCATGTCGAAGTGCAGATCTCTCAGCTGCTCTTCAATGTTCCGTTTGTCCATCTAACTACTCCTCCCTGAGTTCACTTGGCCCCCTGCGCTCGGGCATACCATCGCCTAGCTACTTTCCGTGTGATTGCTATCCCGCGCTGGGTTGGCTCAAGTTTCGGTTGGCCTCGTCATAGGCCGGGCTGGTCTGTCCGATCTCCGGGGCAATCTGCCCGCTGGCCAGCCATAGGGCGTACTGGGGGTAGATCTTCACCAGTACGTCTATCTCGTCTGCGCTTACGCGCACCGCGCCTTTGCTGACGTTCCGCCAGCGCTCGTAATCGCCACCTTGTTCGCTTGCCCGCTTGGGGCCGATCAGCTTGAGCAACGCGCGTGCTCTATCGGATGCGCTGTGCATGCAGAAAAATTTTCCTGAGTAGCTATTGCTCCATCATGCGAGATGGGTAACAATCGCTCAATGGGTAGTTGTTACCCAATGATTGGTTGGTTATCAAAGCCGAACATAGTGGAGTAAAGCGGATGGATACGGAAGGTTTTGACCCGCAAAAGCTGCACGGCGCCCCGCCCCTGATGCCGTGGCCGAAGTTCGCCGAGTGGATCGGCATGGGCGACGAACCCATCGTGGTACGAACCTGGTTGGAACGTGGCTACCTGCCGTCGCAGAAGGTCGGCAAGCGCACGATGGTCAACGTAGCCCTGCTGCATCAGCAGCTTCTCGAACAGGAGTGGACGCTATGAGCAAGGCAGACGACAGCCTCGACCTGTGCAGCCTCAAGACCTTCGCCGAAATGAGCGGCGTATCTGTAGAAGAGGCCGCCGACTGGGCCGCCACCGGCACCATCCCAACGATGCGCCTCGCGGACTTTCGCATGGTCAACCTCGCGCGCCTGCGGGCCGACCTGAAGAAAGGCAAGAAGGAGTTCAAGGAAGGAGACTACAGCCATGCGTAAGCCCGGCATCACCCTGGATACCCAAGCCGCCATGGCCTACATCGGCGAATCCGTGCTGATGGAACTGTACATGGACGAAGACGAGCCGCCTTACTGGTGCTGTGTGCACGTCGTCGGTGTGGTGCTGGAGAAGGAACAGGCCCGCGCAACGGACAAGCTCGACTACTGGGAAAGCGTATGGCGTCGCCGGGATTCTTTCGATGCCAAGGACCCGGAGAACTACAACCCGGCCCAGGACGTGTGGCGCGTCGAGCTGCGCTATCACCACTCGATCATCCAGCAGTTCGCCAGCGGCTCGACTAACGTGAAGACCGGCCAAGCCATTGATACCGACTCGTTTGCCGCCTTCTCGGCCCATCTGGACGGCCTGTGGCGCTATGGTTTGAGCCAGTTCAAATTGCTCGCCCGCCCCGGCTACTTCGATCCGATCTGGACGCTCATGCGCGATGACGCGCGGGTCGATCTGCCAGTCGATTCCCTGGTCGATGAAACCGAGTACAAGCGCTACTACAAGACCTCTCGAGGCTTCTCGGGGAAGAACGTGGAGCTGTTCCTGGGAAACTTCGTAAGCCTGCTGGCACGGGAGCGAGTGGGCGCTAAGAAAGCATTCGAGACCCTGAAGCAATGGGATTGCTGGCCGGTCATTCGTGATCACTACGCCGCTAAGGATATGAGCGAGCGCGACCTCTACAAGCACATTAAAGACCTGCTGCAAGAGCGTCATGTGAGGTGGGGCAGGGCGATCTGATGGCGATCCAGCAAACCGACGATGGCCGCTGGAAAGTCGATGTAGAGCCGATCAAGGGCAAGCGCTTCCGCAAGACCTTCAAGACCAAGGGCGAAGCCCAGCGGTTTGAGGCGACGTGTCGGGCGAAGGTGATAGAGAACCGGGAGTGGTCGCCCAGCACGGCAGAAGCGCTACGGGCATTTCACCCCTGCGATAACCTCGTTCCGGCGTGCGTTGGCGCGGACCACGATCAGGCTACCGAAAGGGCAGGCCGCTCATGCACTCCGGCATACCTTCGCCAGTCACTTCATCCAGAACGGCGGCAACATCCTCACGCTACAGAAGATCCTGGGCCATTCGAGCTTGGCCATGACGATGCGGTACGCGCATCTGGCGCCAGATCATCTGCAGGATGCGGTACGGTTAGGGCCGGCTTTGTCGTAGAGTGTCATCATTCCATTGATGGAATATTCCATAGGGGCTATATTTCGCATGACTTGGGACGTTGAATACACCGATGAGTTTGGTGACTGGTGGGAGTCACTCACTGCGGAGGAGCAGGAGTCCATAGCGGTCTCCGTGCATTTGCTTGAAGACCGTGGGCCGTCGCTCGGATTCCCACATAGCAGCGCTATCAATGGGTCACGTCATGGTCATATGCGAGAGCTGAGAACCCAGCACAACGGGCGCCCGATACGAACGCTGTATGCATTCGATCCCAGGCGCTCGGCGATCCTGCTGATTGGCGGAGACAAGACGGGCGACAACCGCTGGTATGAAATCAACGTTCCGTTGGCAGATCGTCTCTATGACGAGCACCTGGAACAGCTTGAGAAGGAGGGCTGAAAGATGGCCAAGAAATTCGCAGACTTGCGCGCAAAGATGTCGCCAGAGGCTCAGGCTCGCGTGGAAGCCAAAGCCCAGGAGCTGCTTGCTGAAATGCCGCTGAACGAACTGCGCCAGGCGCGTGGCTTGTCGCAGAAGATGCTGGCCGAGCTACTGCACGTGCAGCAGCCGTCGATCGCGAAAATGGAAAAGCGCACCGAGATGTATATCTCCACGCTGCGTAGTCACATCGAAGCAATGGGCGGGCAGCTCGAGGTCATCGCCCGGTTTCCAGATGGGTCGGTGAAGATCAGCAACTTCGCCGAGATCGAAGCTGCCGCTCAGCAGGCGTGAGTCTTCGACACTTCTTCGACACGCTCTACTCCAGAAAGCAAAAACCCCTGAAATTCTCTAGGAAAATCAGGGGTTTAAGTGCTTCTAATTGGTGGAGCCGGGGGGATTTGAA
>DNMQ01000476.1 GCA_003488145.1 Pseudomonas sp. | reverse complement strand
ATCAAGCAGGACATCACCGGTAAGGATGCGGATGCTGCCCTGGGCAACGCCCACATCACCGTGAACAAGAACAGCGTGCCGAACGATCCGCGTTCGCCGTTCGTGACGTCCGGTTTGCGCATCGGTACCCCGGCCGTTACCACTCGCGGCTTCGGCGAGACCGAGTGCCGTGATCTGGCGGGCTGGATCTGCGACATCCTCGACAACATGGGCGACGAGTCGGTGATCGAAGCGGTTCGTGGCAAGGTCGAAGCGGTCTGCGCCAAGTTCCCGGTATACGGCAACTAAGACGTTACATCGCTGCATCGAAAGCCCGCGAAAGCGGGCTTTTTGCTGTCTGGCGGTTGTCGCGACACATCTTCCTGATCCCTGGCGATTGCGGCGCGCTAGACTGCCGTGTCCTGTTCCTCCGGAGTCCGACTCATGTTCAAGCGCGCCACGGGTGTGATCCTGCCGCCACCGGTCATCTATCTGCTGTTTCTCGCGGCAGCCTGGCTGCTGGAGTCGGCGTTGCCGATCGCCTTGCCGCGCAATCTCTGGACTCACTACCTGGGCTGGGGGCTGATCGACGCGGGCGTGTTGCTGATGCTCTGGGCCGGCTTGCTGATGCTCTGGCGCAGGACCACGGTCAATCCCTATGGCAAGCCCGCGAAGCTGCTGGAAGAGGGGCCGTTCGGTTTCTCGCGCAACCCGATCTATCTGGCCGACAGCCTGATCTACTGTGGCATCGCGCTGCTCTGGGGCACGCTGTGGCCCTGGCTGTTGCTGCCTGCCCTGATCTTCACCATGCAGCGCGCCGTGATCATGCATGAGGAGCGCTTGCTGACCCAGCTGTTTGGCGACGACTATCTGGCGTACTGTGGACGGGTGCGCCGCTGGTTGTAACGGCGATGTCGAGAGTTGTTGTCCTATAGTGAATTCAGACACCGCGGAGTGATGTTCATGACTGATTCCCCCAGTGATCGCCGGCGCTTCCAGCGTATCGAGTTCGATGCCGCCACTGAGTTGGTGCAGGGCGACCGGCGCTGGCCGGTCGAGCTGCATGACCTGTCCCTGAAAGGCCTGCTGGTTCGCCGCCCGGAAGGCTGGGATGCCGATGCTGAACAGCCGTTCGAAGCGCGGGTGCGCCTGGCCGATGATGCCGAGGTGCGCATGGAGGTGGCGATGACCCATGAAGAGGGCGATCTGATCGGCTTCGTCTGCCAGCATATCGATCTCGACTCGATCGCGCACCTGCGGCGCCTGGTCGAACTCAACCTCGGCGACGAGGCACTGCTGGAACGCGAGCTGGCCGCACTTGGCGGCCAGTAACGATCACTCGAACAGCGCGTCGAGCGCCTGCTCCAGGCGGGTCACGGCGATGATCTGCAAACCGGCGGGGGCTTCCTTCGGCGCATTGCCCTTGGGCACGATGGCGCGCTTGAAGCCATGCTTGGCGGCCTCCTTCAGACGCTCCTGACCACTTGGCACCGGGCGGATCTCGCCCGACAGGCCCACTTCACCGAACACCAGCAGATCGGTATCCAGCGGCCGGTTGCGCAGGCTGGAGATCACCGCGGCCATCAGCGCCAGATCCGCCGCGGTTTCCAGCACCTTCACGCCGCCGACCACGTTGATGAACACGTCCTGATCGTAGGTGGGAATGCTGCCATGCCGATGCAGCACGGCCAGCAGCATGGCCAGGCGGTTCTGGTCGAGGCCCAGGGTGACGCGGCGCGGGTTGGCCAGGTGGCTGGTATCGACCAGCGCCTGCACCTCCACCAGCATCGGCCGGGTGCCTTCCCAGGTAGCCATCACCACGCTGCCCGGCACCGCTTCCTGGGCGCGGGTGAGGAAGATCGCCGACGGGTTGGTGACTTCTTTCAGACCCTTGTCGGTCATGCCGAACACACCGAGCTCGTTGACCGCGCCGAAGCGGTTCTTCACCGCGCGCAAGAGGCGCAGGCGACCGTCGGACTCGCCCTCGAAATACAGCACCGTATCGACCATGTGCTCGAGCACACGCGGCCCGGCGAGGGCGCCTTCCTTGGTCACGTGGCCGACGAGGAAGATTGCCGTGCCGCTCTGCTTGGCGAAGCGGACCAGCAGCGCCGCGCTCTCGCGCACCTGAGCCACACCGCCCGGCGCGGACTGCAGCTGCTCGGTGAAGATGGTCTGGATCGAGTCGATCACCATCACCTTGGGCTTTTCCAGCCGCGCGGTAGCGATGATTGATTCGATGCAGGTCTCGGTCATCACCTTGAGCCGGTCCTGCGGCAGGTCCAGACGACGCGCACGCATGGCCACCTGCTGCTGGGATTCTTCACCGGTGACGTAGAGTGCCGGATACTGCTGGGCGATGGCGCAGAGGGTCTGCAGCAGGATCGTCGACTTGCCGATACCCGGATCACCGCCGATCAGCACTACCGAGCCGTCCACCAGCCCCCCTCCGAGTACGCGATCCAGCTCGCCGGAAGCGGTGGAAAAGCGCGGTACTTCCTCGACGCTGACCTCGGCGAGCGTCCTGATGTTGGCCTGCTCCCCGGCCCAGCCTGCGCGGCCGGATGGCGGTGCCGCACCCTCGATGATCGTTTCCACCAGCGTATTCCAGGCGCCACAGTCACCGCACTGGCCGGCCCATTTCGGGAAGGTCGAGCCGCATTCGGTGCAGCCATACATGCGCTTGGCCTTGGCCATGGGAAACTCCGGGTCTGATTGGTGGTGTCGCATGATAACGGCTGAC
Organism: Pseudomonas sp.; assembly: GCA_003488145.1. Classification (GTDB taxonomy): domain Bacteria; phylum Pseudomonadota; class Gammaproteobacteria; order Pseudomonadales; family Pseudomonadaceae; genus Stutzerimonas. The sequence continues at coordinate 381 of DNMQ01000476.1, read as the reverse complement.
TTGATCGCCATCAGCCACAAGCGGCGAGGCAGCGGCCAGACTGTAAACAAATCGAACAGGAGTGAGCGCCATGCGACATCTGTTGTTTCTGCATCTACTGGGCGCCAGTGTCTGGGTTGGCGGGCATCTGGTACTGCTGTTCAGTGTGCTGCCGGGTGCCCTGCGTCGCCGCGATGTGCAACCGGTACGCCAGTTCGAACAACTCTACGAGCGCGTCGGGATACCTGCGCTGCTGGTGCAGATCGTCAGCGGGCTCTGGCTGGCCAGCCTCTGGCTGCCCCATGGGCAATGGTTCGATTCGTCGCCCATGGCGCATCTGGTGCAAGCCAAGCTGGTGCTGCTCGGATTTACCGCGCTGCTCGGCGTGCATGCGCGGCTGGC
>DNMQ01000471.1 GCA_003488145.1 Pseudomonas sp. | reverse complement strand
AACATGACCAAGGCCTTCGCCAAGGAATGCGCGCAGTTCGGTATTCGCTGCAATGCGCTGCTGCCAGGCCTGACCGATACCAAATTCGCCTCAGCGCTGGTCAAGAACGAGTCCATCCTGGAGATGGCACTGCAGCACATCCCGTTGAGCAGGGTCGCCCAGCCGAGCGAAATGGCCGGTGCGGTGCTCTACCTGGCCAGCGACGCGTCCAGCTACACCACCGGTGTGTCACTGAACGTCGACGGTGGTTATCTGGCCTGATCGTTCGCCGCACAAAAAAGGGAGCCAAGCGGCTCCCTTTTTTTTGTTTGCCCACGCTTACCAGTTCTTCAGTGCCTCGGTCGCAGCGGCATTCACCGGTTTCGCCAGTAGCCCCGTAGGCGCCAGTTCCACGGCATAGACGGCCCCATCGGCGATTGGCATGTAGTCGACACGAAGCACTTGCGGTTCAAGGAAGTGCAGATCGCGGCGCTCGAGCTGAAGCGCGTCCCATATATCCACGCCCAAAGGGTTCTCGCTCAGTACAACGCGACCATGGCGGGCGAGGTTCTGTTGCTCCACGGCGAGATATCGCCCGGAAAGCCGCTCCAGTCGATACCCTGACTCCAGACCTATCAGCTCAGCCAGACTCTTCCAGCGAAGTAGATGGAGATCGAGCTGCCATAGATCACCTTCCAGCATCACCGTTCGCGTCTCGTTGCCCTGTTCCAGGCTGACTTCGTAACGCTGCGGACCCTGGGCGTGGAAACTCACAGTGACCAGCGGCCTCTTGTCAGGCAGCGCAGCGTAGGTGCTGACGTCGTAGCCAATCAGGCCAATCAATCCGGCGAACAACAGGACCAAAAAGCCGCAAGTCCCGCGCAGCCATCCCATCAGCCAGTGCCCCCCCAGTAGCAAGCGCAGCGCGACCAGCAATACGATCACAGCCAGCAGTGCGATCACGATCGCAAGCCCGAGATATTGCATAACCATGCGTCCTTTCAATTGGGAGCGACATTATCCGCAGGAGCAATCAGAGCAGCCAGCATCTGCATGGGACGGCCATCACGCGCTGACACTCTTGTCTATCAGGACGTGGATCTCGGTCATACGAGCAAGCTCTTTCGCCGACGTGGCCAGTCGCATTATCCTCCGCTGCCGTTCTGCCTATTGAGGCCCGCATGCCCTTCACACTTGAGCTCGCGCTCGATCCTGCCACGTTGGTGATTCTGGTCGCCGTAGCTTTCACTGCCGGGTTCATCGACGCCATCGCCGGGGGCGGCGGGTTATTGACCATTCCTGCCCTGCTGACTGCCGGCCTACCACCGCATCTCGTGCTGGGCACCAACAAGCTGTGCGCCACATTCGGCTCGGCCACAGCCAGCTACACCTTCTATCGCCGCCGACTATTCGAGCCGTGCCTGTGGCGACGAGCGCTCACGGGCACGGCGATCGGCGCCGCAGTTGGCGCAGTAGTCGCGCAATTCATGCCGGCAAGTTGGCTTAACCAGCTATTGCCGCTGGTGGTTTCTGCCTGCGGGATCTATTTGCTCTTCAGCCATATGCCGGCCAAATCAGCCAGCGATGCAGTGGTCATCGGCCGCAGACGCCAATGGCCACAGAGCCTTTCACTGGGCTTTTACGACGGCGTAGCAGGCCCGGGAACCGGCGCCTTCTGGACGGTCAGCAGCATGCTGCTCTACCCGCTCGACCTGCTAAGAGCGAGCGGCGTGGCGCGGATGATGAATTTCGTCAGCAATGCCATGGCGCTTGCAGTATTCATAATCGGCGGTCACGTCGCCTGGGTGCTGGGCATTGGGATGGGGCTGGCCTTGATGGCAGGGGCCTACTTCGGCGCGCGCACGGCGATCCGCGGTGGCTCGCGGTTCATCCGTCCGGTATTCATTCTGGTAGTACTGGCGATGAGTCTGCGGCTAGCCTGGCAACACTGGTTCGGGGTGGCCTAGCCGACGGGCCAGATAAAGCTCGATCAGATAGCGCGCGATGGATTGGCGCGCGGGCAAAGCCGGCAGGTTGTCGATGGCGAACCAACGGGCATCCTCGATTTCCTCGGGCTGCAGCACGATATCGCCACCGGCATATTCCGCGTGGAACCCGAGCATGAGGGAATGGGGAAACGGCCAGCCCTGGCTGGCGATGTACTGCGGCGCATGAATGGCCACACCGACTTCCTCTCTTACCTCGCGCGCGACGCACTGCTCCACCGACTCACCCGGCTCAACATAACCGGCCAGCGTGCTGTAGACACCAGGCGCGAAACGCGGTGAGCGCGCCAGCAACAGTTCGTCTCCACGGGTGACCAGGACGATCATGCTCGGTGAAAGCCGCGGGTAGTGCTGAACTCCACAGGCTGGACAGTACATGGCACGCTCACCGGCTCGCGCCTGCATGGGCGAGCCACAGCTGCCACAGAAACGATGCTGGCTGACCCAGGTACCGATCTGCGTGGCATAGCCGAGGAGCCGGAACAGATCGCGATCGTCCTCCTGCATGAACTGGCGCAGGCCCTGCCAGCGCGCGCCTGGCACATCGGCCGGAAAGTCCAGTTCGAAAAGAAACACCGGCTCTCCGTCGAAGTGCCCCAGACCCTGTTCGCTGAGCAGCGGCAGATCCAGGCGCTTGAGCCAGTCCCGCGGAAAGAGCGCACCGTTGCCATCGAGCAGAAACTGCTGCCGGCAGTGCACCACCGCCCAGCCTCCTGCCATCGAGGGATCGAGCAGCGCCGCCTGCCAGCGCAAGCTCATCAGGCGGCTACCGGCATGCCAAGCGCGCGCACGCTCTCGCTGGCCAGATCAAGCACACTCACACGCGAGTCGTCACGTCGCAATACCGCACCACCTTCAAGGTAGTACTCCAGGCTGGTCAGCGCATCGGCCAGAGTTTCCAGCAGTTGCTCGGGGGGCATCTGGTTCGATTCGAGCATGTGCTTTTGAATGAAATCAGCGCAGGCGCCGATCAGGTCCGCCGCGCGCTCCTGCTCAAGAAAACGCAGACCGCCGCGCACGGCCTGCAGGCTGAACGGCACGTTGGCCAGGTGCAATTTCTCCCCGTTGGACTCGAGATAAGCGGTGATCGCCCGCTTGGCCAGCGCCAGGCCTGCGGTCGCCTCATCGATTACCACGATGCACGCTTCGGTGAGCTGGTGATTGGCAAAGGCTTCCGCTTCCATTCCGGGTCGGGCGACCTGAGGCTTGCTATCGCGTCGATCGCCGCGCTCAAGGCTGGCGACCATGCTCTCGACATACAGCACGGCATCGGCGAGACGCTGGATGACATGCGGTTCCGGGGCATGCTCCAGGCTCCAGCCAGACACGTCGCCCAGCTGCGCCTGCAGCGTGCTGGCCGCAGATGAAAGGCCAACCATGCCGAGGGTCTTGGCCATCTTCCCGAGCAGGTTATGCAGGTTCGAGTAGGCTTCCGCCTGGGCGGTACCTCGCTCGATCAGATCCAGCAGATCCTTCAAGCTCGCCAGTTCCTCACGGATCGCCGAGGACAGCGAACGCATGACGGCCTGGCCCGGGCCGGCCAGGCGCTGGGATTCATCTTCCAGCAGGTGGTCGGTGAACGGCAGCGAACCCAGCGAGAACACCTGACGGACTTGGCTGGCGATAGGCCCATGGGTGTCCGCCAGCGCGACGACGTATAGCAGCTCTTTGAGCAGGCTGCGTGGCGCCTCGTATGCAGGGTTGCCAATGACCTGCTTGAGTTCCCGGTCCAGACGGGAAAACAGCTGCTTGCGCGACTTGCGCGGCAATAGCTGGCCGTCCAGTTGCGATTCGACAGCGGCGCTGCCGATCCAGCACAGCCGACCTCCTGGCGACTCGACGAAGAGATGATCCAGCCGCGTCAAAGCGCGGCCCATGAGTTTCAGGCTGGCTGGCAGATTCTCTTCACGAATGAAGCCGAGCAACCCGACCTGATACATCTGACGCAACCGCCGGGCCTCGGCAACTGGCGCGGCTCCCGAACGAACCGGCACGTCCAACGCAGGACGGGCATGGTCGAGCCGGACGCTGAAAAAGAAACTTTCCGGCAACGGCGGCTGCGCGCACGCCTGGCGCAGCGCGTTGATGGCTGGAAGCAGCAGCTCGGGGATTTCCTGGCGGCTGGCATCGACGCTTTCCAGATAACGCCGCAGCACGTAGAGCGCGTTGCTCAGCGCGGCGAGTTGCACGTCGCGGTCCTCGCCGGCGCCGACCGGGATGTCGGTAGCCAGCTGCAGTATTTCTTGCGCGAGCAACTCAGCGCCGGTCAGCTCGATGAGGTTGAGCGTGCCGCGCACCTGCTTGAGGTTCTCCACGGCCTGCTGCAACAGGCCGCCGTTGTTGCGGTCGATGATGAAATGCTCGAGGCTCTGCTCGGCTTCTTCCATGGTGGCGAACAGCTCGTCACGTACCAGACCGAGTGAAGTAGCTCCAGTAACCATGCCTAGTGCGCCTCCCGCGCAAACGTGTGGTGACGCATCAGTCGGCAAAGTCCGGCTTCTGTTTGCTCATATGAGCGGCGATGGCGACCTTGATGTCGGCCGACTGCAGCATGGCCGCATTCCAGGTGGCGATGTACTCGAGACCATCGTCGACCCGGTGATCGCGCATGTAACGGATCATCTCCTTGGTGCCGCGAATGGCGAGCGGTGATTTGCTGGCGATGTCACGGGCCAGCTCCAGCACGGCTTCCATCAGCGTCTGCTGATCGGCATAGGTACGATTGACCAGCCCGATGCTGCGCGCTTCCTCGCCGCTGATGGTGCGGCCGGTAAAGGCCAGTTCGCGCATCATGCCATCGCCGATGATGCGAGGTAGGCGCTGCAAGGTGCCGACATCGGCCGCCATGCCCATGTCGATTTCCTTGATCGAGAATTTCGCGTCCGCCGTGCTGTAACGCATGTCGCAAGCGGAGATCAGATCGATGGCGCCGCCCAGACAGTAACCCTGAATTGCGGCTATGACCGGCTTGCGGCAGTTGTCAACGGCATTGAACGATGCCTGCAGAGAGAGGATCTTGCGCCGCAGCTGCTCGGCATTGCGGCCGACGTCGTTGCCAAGCTGGCTGCCGACCGAAGCCAGCATCTGCAGGTCTATACCGGAAGAGAAGTGGTCACCGGCGCCACTGAGGACGACTACGCGCAGTTCGTCGGTTGCATCGATCCAGTTGAAGATATCGATGATTTCCGACCAGAACGCAGCGTCCATCGCATTGATCTTTTCAGGCCGATTGATCACGACGCGGGCAATCTTGTCTGCCAACTCTACGCGGAAGGCTTTGTATTCGGTCACGCTATCATCCTCGACAGCAAGGGCGCATGGGGAGCGCCGTGGCGGGCAAACCCGTACGACGGCGGGCAACTATAACAACTGCCACCACGACGAGTGAATGTCGATGCAGACGATGTGATACAGACCACGCCGCCAGACGACCTGTTCATGCCGTTGTAGACGGTGGCGAGCATCGACGCATCATTCTTCGCGGATACAGTCGACGGTGTACACACATCCATCCGCGCCTGCCTCATGTTGCAGGCCATGAACGTCGGCATCGAACCCGGGGAAACGCTCGGCGAAATCACGGGCGAAACGAAGGTAATCGAGAATCGAGCGAGTCTCTTGGGTAAAGCGCTCGCCCGGCATGATCAACGGGATACCCGGCGGATACGGCACCAGCATGACCGCCGCGATTCGGCCCTGCAGTGCCTCGATCGGCACCGCTTCGACCTCGCCGCGAACCAGCTTGTCATAGGCTTGGGCCGGAGTCATCGCAGGCTCCGGCAACGCCGTGTACATCCTGCGCATGGCCCGCGCCGTGGCATTTTCGCAATAACAGGCATGCAGCGCATCGCAGAGATCACGCAGTCCCATGCCCGCATAGGCAGCTGCACCGGCGCGCGCAATCGATGGCAGGGCCTCGACCAGCGGGATATTGGCGTCGTAGTGACGCTTGAACTCCAGCAACTCGGTCAGCAGGGTGCTCCACTTGCCCTTGGTGATGCCCATCGAGAACAGCACCAGCATCGAATACAGCCCGGTTTTTTCCACCACCAGACCACGTTCCCAGAGAAACTTGCTGACCACCGCCGCCGGTATACCACTTTCACCCAGTGCGCCGGATGCGGTAAGGCCCGGAGTGACGAGCGTGACCTTGATTGGGTCGAGCAGTACGTAATCGTCGGCGATATCGCCGAAACCATGCCAGTCAGCCGTTGGCTCGAGAAGCCAGTCCGGGGTCACCAGCGCCTCGGCGCCATCGACCAGTGGTGGCTGCCAGATGCTGAACCACCAGTCGTCGGCATCGATATGCTGGCGCAGGTTGGCCAGCGCCCGACGAAAGCTCAGCGCCTCATCGAACGTCTCTTGAATCAACGAGCGTCCCGCCGGGCCTTCCATCATGGCCGACGCCACGTCCAGCGATGCGAGGATGCCGTACTGCGGCGAGGTGGAGATGTGCATCATGAAGGCTTCGTTGAAGCGATCGCGGTCGAGCTGCCGTGTCTGGCTGTCGAGCACATGGATCATCGAGGCCTGGCTGAACGCTGCCAGCAGCTTGTGCGTCGAGTGGGTGGTGAACACCAGCGGGCCCTGCTCCCGCGTATCCATGCCGTAGCGGCCGTCATAGAATTCGTGGAATGCCGCGTAGGCGTACCACGCCTCGTCGAAGTGCAGCACTTCTACGTTGTCAGCCAGGGTGCGCTTGATCAGGTTGGCGTTGTAGCAGAGCCCGTCGTAGGTCGAGTTCGTCACCACCGCCAGCTTGACCTTCGGCGGCCGGCCACGCGCCAGCGGGTTGGCGGCGATCTTCGCCTGGATGGACTCGCGGGTGAATTCTTCCAGCGGAATCGGGCCGATGATGCCCAGCTCGTTGCGCGTCGGGCTCATGTACAGCGGTATCGCGCCCGTCATGATGATGGCGTGCAGAATCGATTTGTGGCAGTTGCGATCCACCAGCACCAGATCGTCTCGTGCGACCATCGAATGCCAGACGATCTTGTTCGCCGTCGAAGTGCCATTGATCACGAAGAACGTGTGGTCGGCACCGAAGTTGCGTGCGGCGCGGGCTTCCGCCGCCGCTACCGGCCCGGTGTGATCGAGCAACGAGCCAAGCTCGGGTACCGAAACCGACAGGTCCGAGCGCAAGGTGTTTTCACCGAAGAACTGGTGGAACGCCTGGCCGACCGGACTCTTGCGGTAGGCCACGCCCCCACCGTGTCCAGGCGTATGCCAGGAATAGTTCGACTCGCCGGTATGGCGTACCAGCGCGCTGAAGAATGGCGGCAGCAGATCCTCGAGATACCCGCGTGCGGCCCGGGCGACCTGGCGCGCCAGAAACGGCACGGTGTCTTCGTACAGGTAAAGCAGGCCGCGCAACTCGTTGAGATCGGCCATTGCCTCAGCAGGCGCATTCTCGATGGTGATCTGCTCGCCCAGTGCAAAGATCGGCAGACGCGGCGCNNTGAACGATGAGGATGGGGAATTTCAGGTCTTTGTACATGCGCACTCTCTGCGAACGATCCACCTACAGGGTAGAAGCGTCCGCAGCAAAGGAACAGCGCATTGAAACGAGCGGTTGTGAGGCAGCGTCGCAAGTAGGCGGCAATGCCGAGCCATTCAGACTTCGAGCTGAGTCCAGAACGGAGCTGCCCCGGCGGCTTTCTCGATCGCAGCCATTCGCGCCATGTGCGCGGCAACCTCTTCTTCGGTAGCGCGCAGCACCGCAGTGCGCGGCCGATCGGCCGGTAGCCGGCGGATCGGTGTGGGCTGGGGGCGACCGCCGTCGGAACTTTCACCATCACCCGCGAGGGACAGATTGGTCTGCCCGCCGGTCATGGTCAGCCAGACGTCGGCGAGAATCTCGGCATCGAGCAGAGCGCCGTGCAGATCGCGGCCCGAATTGTCCACGCCGTAGCGTTTGCATAAGGCGTCGAGGCTGTTGCGCTGGCCCGGGTGACGCTCCCGAGCCATCAGCAGGGTATCGAGCACCGAGCAGTGGTCGGTGATCTCGGCACGCTCCTGCTGACCGAGCAGCGCGAACTCGTTATTGATGAAGCCAAGGTCGAACGCGGCGTTGTGGATGACCAGCTGCGCGTCCTTGATGAACTCGAAAAACTCGTCGGCAATATCACGAAAGCGCGGCTTGTCGACGAGGAATTCATTGGTGATGCCGTGAACCGCGATCGCCCCTTCATCAACCTCACGATCGGGCTGCAGATAGACATGGTAGTGACGCCCGGTCAGGCGGCGACCGATGACCTCGACACAACCGATCTCGATGATCCGGTGGCCATCGGTGACTGGCATACCCGTGGTTTCGGTATCGAGTACTACGCTGCGCATGTCGTTTCGCTCACTTACACAATGGGTTGTCGTTTGGCCTGAACCACGCCACGGTTGGCCAGCAGGTCGGCCTGCTCGTTGCCTGGGTGCCCGGTATGTCCGCGGACCCACTGCCAGCTCACTTCGTGACGATTGACCTGCTCGTCGAGCTGCTGCCAGAGGTCGGCATTCTTC
>DNMQ01000099.1 GCA_003488145.1 Pseudomonas sp. | reverse complement strand
CAGCCCACCGCCGAGGCGCGGGTAATGCAGCAGCAGACCGAACGCCTGGCTATCGACCTGCAGAATCTGCGGCGGCTAGCTGACAGCCTCGGCCGGGGCGAGGAGTGCGCCCTGCGCCTGATCTGTACGCCGGCCTTGGCTCAGGCGCTGCTGCCACAGACGTTGAGCACTTGGCGCGAGCGATTTCCACGTACGGTCTGTCAGCTCGCGACGCAGCACACGGCGGAAATCGTCGAGGCCCTGCTACTGCGTGAAGCCGATCTCGGGCTGACTTCACAGGCGGTGGAGCATCCGGGACTGAGCAGCCGGCTATTGTCCGAGGGACGCATGCACGTGATCGCGCCGCCTGGCTGGTGGCAGCCGGATGAACTGCACGGCCCGCTGCGCCTGCAGGCCTTGGCGGGTAAAGCGCTGATCGGCATCGACGCCCGCGATGCGCTGGGCAGCCTGTTGCGCGGCCACATCGAGGAGCTCGATCCGCCGCCGCGCGTCGTTACCTGGGTACAGACCTATCAGCTGGCGCGACAGCTGGTGTCCGCGGGGCAGGGCGTGGCGCTGGTCGACCCGTTCACCGCGCTGGCGGCTACTGGCGGCGAGGTACAGGCTCGTCTGCTCGAACCGGCCATCAGCGTGCCGGTCTATGCGTTGACCCGTGTTCACGAGCAACTGTTGCCGGCGCAGGCGATGCTGCTCGAGCAGCTCGGCGCCCAGGCCGAGCGACTGCTGCAGGATGGGCACAACTGAGCAGTCGCGCGCTACCATGGCGGCTTTTGCGCCGGACGATCATGCACGTCGACTCGCCCCTTGAACGTTATCAGCAGGCCATCGTGCAAGACGGTTTCGTGCCCGATGCGGCTCAACAGCGCGCCGTTGCACGGCTTCAGGCCTGTCATGAGGCGCTTGTTTCAGGTGCGGACCTGCCTCTCGGCGTCTACCTATGGGGACCGGTCGGGCGTGGCAAGACCTGGCTGATGGACCTGTTTCACGCAAGCCTGACGGTTGCTTCGCGGCGGCAGCATTTCCACCATTTCATGCGCTGGGTGCATATCCGGCTGTTCCAGCTCAACGGCACGGCCGATCCGTTGCAGGCCCTGGCCAGAGAACTTTCACAAGAGATTCGCGTGCTCTGCTTCGACGAGCTTTTCGTCGGTGATATCGGCGACGCAATCATCCTGGGACGCCTGTTCCAGGTGCTCTTCGAGCATGACGTGGTGATCGTCGCCACCTCCAACCAGCCGCCGGAGCAGCTGTACGCCGACGGCTTCAATCGCGAGCGTTTTCTGCCGGCCATCGATGCCATCGTGCAGCACATGCATGTGGTTGATGTGGATGGTGGCGCCGATCACCGCCTGCGTCCCGGCGCTGCGTTGCAGCGCTACTGGATCGCCCCGTTCGACGGCGCCACTGCGTTAGCCGCGACGTTCGAGGCGCTGGCCGATGGTGCGGTCAGCACCGAGCCACTCGCCCTCAGCCGTCGGCAGCTCGACGTCGTGCGGCGTAGCGAATCGGTGCTCTGGTGCCGCTTCGCCGATCTCTGCGAACAGCCGTTTTCGGCGCTGGACTTCATCGAACTGTGCGACCGTTTCGCAGCGATCCTGATTGGTGCTGTGCCCGAGCTCGGCGGCACACAGCGCGATGGGCGCATTGCCCGCGGCACCGAGGATGGAGCCGCGCGGGTGGCGGCGGGTGATCGCCAGTTGCCCAGGCTCGCCGCGCGGGATGATGCCGTGCGCCGCTTCATCGCGCTGGTGGACGAGTGCTACGACCGGCGGATTCCGCTCTATATCGAAGCCGAGGTGGCACTGGACGAGCTGTATACCGAGGGCTATCTGGCATTCCCGTTCCGCCGCACGCTCAGTCGCCTGCGGGAGATGCAGCTGCAGCGCTTTGGCTAAACGCCAGCTCAGTCGCGGTAGAACACCTGTACCAGGTGGTAGCCGAACTGGCTCTTTACCGGGCCGTGCACTTCGCGCAGCGGCTTCTTGAAGATCACTTGATCGATGCTCCGCACCATCTGCCCCGGGCGCACTTCGCCGAGGTCGCCACCTTTCTTGCTGGACGGGCAGGTCGAGTATTTGCGCGCCAGCACGTCGAATGCTTCGCCATTGGCGATGCGCTTTTTCAGCTGCGCGGCTTCGGCCTCGGTCTTGACCAGAATGTGGCGGCACATGGCTTTGGGCATGCTTGGTGTCCTCGATTACAAGGGACGCGATTGTAGTCGTACCGCCGCGAAAGTCGATCGCAATGCCGTGCGAAAACAGCTGTTTCGTGACCGTATGGTCGACGAGCGGTAGTTCTATCGAGATGCGTGATAGCGCTAACATCAGGCCAAACAAGCAAAACAATGGATTCCTCGCATGCCTTCAGTGCATACCTCAAAGGCTTCCGCGCTTCCGGTTCTGGTCGTCATGGGCGTCAGCGGTTCCGGCAAGACGGACACCAGCCACGCCGTAGCCGATGCGCTCGGCCTGCCGCATATCGAAGCGGACAACTTTCACCCGGCAGAGAACGTGGCGCGCATGCGTGCCGGCACGCCGCTGTCCGACGCCGATCGCGTGGAGTGGCTGCACGCGCTGATCGCCGAAATGCAGCGCACCCTGGCGGCGGGCAGCGGCTTCGTGCTGGCTTGCTCGGCGCTCAAGCGCAGCTACCGGGAGTTGCTGCGCAGTGCGGTTCCGGAGCTGCGTTTCGCCCATCTGGCCATCGATTACGAAACCGCCATACAGCGAGTCGGTGGCAGGGCGGGGCATTTCATGCCGATTTCCCTGGTCGACAGCCAATTCGCCACCCTCGAATCACCCGAGGGCGAACCGGGCGTATTGACGGTGGATGCCAGTCAACCGCGCGAGGTCGTCTTGCGCCAGATCGTCGAATGGATGCAGGGCGCCGGTCTGGATGAGCTGATCGAAACCCGGGTCGATCTTTCCTCGCGCCCGTTTGATAGCGCTACCACGGCGCCACCTTTGACCAACGAGCCGATCTACAGCGGCACGGTCGCTCAGCAATTCGACCGCCTGACCGACTGGCTGATGGCCGCGTTGATGGCCTTCATGGTCATCGTGGTGTTCTCCAGCGTGGTGCTGCGCTATGCCTTCGGCACTGGCTGGACCGGCGCTGAGGAGCTGTCGCGGCTGGCGTTCGTCTGGCTGGTGTTCGTCGGTGTCGCTTCGAGCATGCGCCGAGGCGAGCTGATGAGCTTTTCCATGCTGCGCGACCGTTTTCCTCGGCTGTTCCGCCGCGTCGTCGACTCTCTCAGCTGGCTGCTGGTGGCAGCTGCGAGCTGCCTGGCGGCCTGGGGTGGTTGGAATCAGATGCAGTTCGGCTGGACCATCAACAGCCCGGTAGTCGGTTATCCGCTGGGCCTGGCGATGTTGCCCGTGGCCGCCAGCATGGTCGCGCTGGCGGTACTGGCGCTGGTGCAGCTGGTCAATGTCTGGCGGCGCGATCAGCCATCGGCCACCGCCGCTGCGAATGTCACCGCGGACTGAAGCGACGCAGCATTCAGAACAATACGGGCACTGCCCAACCGAGGACCTTGTATGACCGTCGTCGTCTTCCTTTCATCGCTGCTGGGCTTCATGACGCTTGGCATGCCCATCGCCTTCGCGCTGCTGCTCACCGGCTCGGTGCTGATGTGGTACCTGGATTTCTGGGACGTGCAGCTGTTGGCTCAGAACCTTCAGGCCGGCGCTGACAGCTTCCCGCTGCTGGCGGTGCCGTTCTTCATCCTTGCTGGCGAGCTGATGAATGCCGGCGGCATCTCGCGGCGCATCATCGCCATGGCGCAGGCCTATTTCGGTCACAAGCGTGGCGGCCTGGGTTACGTGGCGATTGCCGCTTCGGTGCTGCTGGCCAGCATGTCCGGCTCGGCCCTGGCCGATACCGCCGCGCTGGCGACGCTGTTGCTGCCGATGATGCGCGAGCGCGGCTACCCGCTGAGTTCGTCATCGGGCCTGGTGGCGGCAGGCGGGATCATCGCGCCGATCATTCCGCCCTCCATGCCGTTCGTGATCTACGGCGTGGTCACCGGTACTTCGATCAGCCAGCTGTTTCTCGCCGGCATGGTGCCGGGGCTGATCATGGGCATGGGTCTGATCGTGGCCTGGACGCTGATCGCCCGGCGGATCGACGAACCGAAACAGGAAAAGGCCAGCGCCGCCGAGCGCCGTCGTGTGCTGGTCGACGGTGCTGCCGCGCTGATGCTGCCAGTGCTCGTCGTCGGCGTGCTGCGTGGCGGCCTGTTCACCCCGACCGAGGCGGCGGTGGTCGCCGCCGTCTATGCCCTGGCCGTTTCGACCCTGCTGTACCGCGAGCTGAACTGGGCCGGGCTGGTCGAGGTGCTGACCCGTGCCAGCCGCACCACGGCCTCGGTGATGTTCCTCTGCGCCGCCGCGACGGTGTCGGCGTACATGATCACCCT
>DNMQ01000240.1 GCA_003488145.1 Pseudomonas sp. | reverse complement strand
TCCCACATGTGCATCTGGTGCCAGGAGACCGGGCACTGGCTGCGGCAGGCCAGGCGAATCGGTCCGGCCCCCATGTCCGGACCACGCCCGGTACGCTCAGCCAACTGACGCAGGGGAATGTTCCAACCGGCGTCGGCAGAGCCGTCGTCATTGAAGTCGAGACAGAAAAACACCGCGGCGCGCACCTGCAGCCGCGGATTGATCATTACGTAGACAGCATGCATCTGGCGGTCTGCGAACTCGGGTAGCGCGACCACCCCATCCAGCACCGCTTCGAATTCGGGATACAGCATTTCCTTGCAGATGGAGCCCTCATTGAAGAACAGGACGGCTTCGACCATCTGCGGTTTGTTCTGCATGCTCGATTTCCTTTATCGCCCGCAACTGCGAGCCAGCGATTAGCGGAACGAGCGGCCATCCGATGCCGTCGTCCCGTTGGTGCCGCAAGTTTAGGGGAAATGTTCGCGCAGGCAATGTGACTGGGTTGGCAGGGAGTCGCCGCATCGGACGCCGTTCGACCAGGCGCCCAGCGGATTTGCGATGAGCTTAGCTAAATCACTTACCGCGGTAGGCAGCGAGACGTCGCTTCATCTCGTCGCCCAAGGCCTGCAAGCCACTCATGGGCCGGATCATGACCTCGAATTCGACAATCTTCCCTTCGTCATCGAAGCGGATCATGTCGATGCCCTTGAGCTCACGGTCACCCACCCGGGCGCTGAACTCGAGGACTACATCCGCACCCTGGGCGCTGGCCAGCTCACGGTGGTAGCGGAAGTCCTCGAAAACTTGCAGCACAGTGTTGAGGATCAGGTTCACCGTCGCTGCCCCCTCATACGGCGTGTGAGCCATCGGCGAGCGAAACACCGCCTGCGGATGCAGCAGCTCCGGCAGCCGACTCAGGTCTCGCTCAGCGATCATTCGGTGCCAGGCCTGCAGGCTATTGGCAGCCCCCGGTTGCAGCGCGATTGCAGTGTCCATGCGTGATCCTCTTTGCGGATGTGCCGACGGCCTAGAGCGCCGCAGCCAGACGACAGCCCTGATTGATCGCGCGCTTGGCGTCCAGTTCGGCGGCGACGTCGGCGCCACCAATCAGGTGCACCCGCGCGCCGGCGGCTTCAAGGCCTTCCTGCAGCTCACGCAACGGCTCCTGCCCGGCGCAGAGAATCACCGTATCCACCGGCAGTACCTGCGACTCGCCTTCGCCCACGCGGATGTGCAGTCCGGCGTCATCGATCTGCAGGTACTCCACCGAATTGAGCATCTGCACGTGCTTGTTCTTCAGTCCGGTACGGTGGATCCAGCCAGTGGTCTTGCCCAGCCCGTTACCCACCTTGGACTTCTTGCGCTGCAGCAGATAGACCTGGCGCTTGGGCGCATGCGGAGCCGGCTGGATGCCGGCGATACCGCCGCGCACCGACAGCCCGAGATCGATACCCCACTCCTTCCAGAAGGCTTCACGATCCAGGCTGGTGGATTCGCCGTCGTGGGTGATGTATTCCGACACGTCGAAGCCGATACCGCCTGCGCCGATCACCGCGACGCGCTGGCCGACCGGCTTGCGCTCCAGAATCGCATCTAGGTAGCCAATCACCTTCGGATGGTCGACCCCGGGAATTGCAGGCACTCGCGGCGCGATCCCGGTCGCCAGGATGATCTCGTCGAAGCCACCGGCCAGCAGCGCTTCCACCGTCGCGCGGGTGTTCAGACGAACCTCGACTCCGGTTTCTTCGAGGCGGTTCTTGAAGTAGCGCAGGGTTTCGTAGAACTCCTCCTTGCCCGGCACCCGCTTGGCAACATTGAATTGCCCGCCGATTTCGGCAGACGAATCGAACAGCGTCACCTCATGACCGCGCTCGGCTGCGATGGTCGCAGCGGCGAGTCCCGCAGGCCCGGCACCGACGACGGCGATCTTCTTCACCGCGGTAGTGGGGATGTAGTTCAGCTCGGTTTCGTAGCAGGCACGCGGATTGACCAGGCAGGTGGTCAGCTTGCCGCTGAAAGTATGGTCCAGGCAGGCCTGGTTGCAGCCGATGCAGGTGTTGATGCGCTCGCTGTGACCGGCGGCGGCCTTGTTGACGAACTCCGGATCGGCGAGGAACGGCCGCGCCATGGAGACCATGTCCGCATCGCCCTCGGCCAGCACCTGCTCGGCGACCTCCGGGGTATTGATCCGGTTGGTGGTGATCAGCGGAATGCTTACCTCGCCACGCAGCTTCGCGGTCACCTTGGTGAACGCGGCGCGTGGCACCTTGGTGGCGATGGTCGGAATCCGCGCCTCGTGCCAACCGATGCCGGTATTGATCAGCGTGGCGCCCGCCTGCTCGATGGCCTTGGCCAGCTGCACCACCTCTTCCCAGACACTGCCGCCTTCGATGAGGTCGAGCATCGACAGGCGATAGATGATGATGAAGTCGCTGCCCACCGCTTCGCGCACGCGGCGCACGATCTCCACCGGCAAGCGCATGCGATTCTCGTAGCTGCCTCCCCAGCGATCGGTGCGGTGGTTGGTGTGCGCCACCAGGAACTGATTGATGAAGTAGCCTTCCGAACCCATGATCTCGACGCCGTCATAACCGGCTTGCTGGGCCAGGCTTGCGCAGTTGACGAAGTCGCGGATCTGCTTCTCGATGCCCTCCTCGTCCAGTTCGCGCGGGGTGAACGGATTGATCGGCGCCTGGATAGCGCTCGGCGCAACCAGCTGCGGGCTGTAGGCGTAACGCCCGGCATGCAGGATCTGCATGCAGATCTTGCCGCCAGCTTCGTGAACCGCCTGGGTAACGATCTTGTGCTCTTCGGCCTCCTCCGGCGTGGACAGCTTGGCCGCACCGGCGCGCACCGAGCCTTCCTCATTGGGGCCGACGCCGCCGGTGACGATCAGGCCGACGCCACCGCGGGCACGCTCTGCGAAGAATGCCGCCATCCGCTCGAAGCCGTTGGGCATCTCCTCCAGGCCCGTGTGCATGGAGCCCATCAGGGTACGGTTGCGCAGGGTGGTAAAGCCCAGATCGAGCGGAGCCAGCAGTTTCGGGAAAGCGGTCATCGAAGCATCCTCATCATGACGAGTGCCGAGCCTCATGGGGCTACGGTCGGTATGCAGCGACGATAAACAGCGAAGGTGCTGCACTCAATGATCCAAAGTGACAACTTTTTGATCCTTCTGCGCAAAAAGCTTGGCAACAGGCGCCGCGTTACCTACGCTGACGCAATCCCTCACTGCCCTGCCTCACATGCGCACCTCAATCAATATCGTGCTGTTGCTCATCCTCGCCGCAGCCTCATTTGCCGTCTACCTCGACTGGACGCAAGACCGTCGTAGCGGCCCACTGCTGTCCGATCTGCGTACGCTACCCATCGAAAACCACGGGCAGGCCGGAAGCGCAGGCAACCTGCTGGGCATCGAGACGCGGCTGCAGCCAGCCGACTATCAGAGCCGCGAGCGGCTACAACTCAAGTTTCGCACCTACCTCAAGCAGGCGGCCGAAGCCGGCATGCTCAGCGAGCGAACCGTCGTGGTGCTCCCCGAACACGTTGGCACTGGCCTGTTCGCCCTGGGCGAAAAGCCGGAAGTGCAGCAGGCCCGCACCCTGCGCGATGCGATGCAGTGGATGGCGCTCAGCAATCCCGGCAGCTATCTGCGCGCACTGCCGGATAATCAGGGCGATGATCGGCGTACCGGTGCGGTGTTGCGACTCAAGGCCCGACAGATGGCAGAGGAATACCAGAACGTATTCGGCGGCCTCGCCAGAGAGTTCGGCGTTACCTTGGTGGCTGGCTCGATCGTGCTGCCGGAGCCCTATCTGGAGAACGATCAGCTGATGATCGGCGATGGCCCGCTGCGCCAGGTAAGCCTGACCTTTGACGGTCGCGGCAAGCCCCTCGGAACGCTGCAGTACAAGCAGGCGTTGAGCCGTTACGAACGCCGCTACAGCGTTGCCCCCATCCCCAAGCGTCGACGGCTGATTGAAACACCGGCGGGGTCGGTGGCAGTGCTGCTGGGCTGCGATGCCTACCTCGAGCAACCGCCTGCCGAAGCGAAACTGCTGGCTGTACCCGGCGCGCTGGCAGATCCGCAGGCGAGCTGTGGCAGTACACATTCCGAGGCGCTCAGCGCAAGACCGCACATGGCCGTGCATACCCTCGCCTTGCCCTGGAATCTGCTCGGCTCGCCGCGCCGCCCGGCGCCCCCGGGCCACGGCGTCCCGGTCCAGGTACGCAATCAATGGCTCGGCAGCACCCCATGAATGCGCAACGGGTGCGCCTGGGCGATCTGTCGGTCGGTTTTCTGCACAGCCTCAACGATGCGTTGCAGCTGTACGGCCATGACCCTCAGCCGCTTTTGCTGGCCTACGGACTGGATGGCGAGCGGCTCGCTGAGCCGCATGCCCGCCTCTCGATCCCCCGTTACATGCGGCTCGGGCATGCGGCCATCCAGCTGGCTGGCGATCCCGCTCTGGGCCTGGAGATGGGCCGCCTGCGCAAGCCCGGGCACCTCGGCCTCGCCGGGCTGACCGCCGCTCAGGCGCCCACCGTGCGCGAAGCGGCAAGGGCGCTGACCCGCTACGAGGCGCTGTATGCATCCAACTACCGCGGCAGTTCGAGTTTTCACGAAGATGCGTCAGGCGCCTGGCTGCGCTTTTATTCCATCAGCCCTTACAACGCCTACAACCGCTTCGTCGTCGATACGGTGCTCGCCAGCTGGATCTCGCAGCTCAGCCGCTTGAGCGGACAACCGCTGGTGCCGATGGCGATCCACATCGAGTTCGACGCCCCTGACTACGCCTCGCGCTACGACGAGCAGTTCGGCCGGCCGGTAATCTTCGGCGCCGAAGCGAATCAGTTGCAGCTGGATCAGCGCAGCCTGGCGTTGCGCAACCCGGATCATTGCCCCGGCACCTGGCGGCATCTGCTGGAGCTGTGTGAAGCGGAACTGGAACGGCGCACCCGCACCCGCAGTCTGCGCGAGCGGGTCGCACAGCTTCTCGGGCCGATGCTCAAGGGCCAGGAGCCGGACCTGCAACAGATCGCTGCACGTCTGCAAATGCCGGTCTGGACACTGCGACGCAAGCTGGCCGAGGAAGACAGCAGCTATCGCGCGATCCTCAACGACACCCGCCGCGACCTGGCGATGGCCTACATTCGCGACACCGAATCCGCTTTCGGCGAGATCGCCTGGCTGCTTGGTTTTTCCTCAGCCGAAGCGTTTCAGCGTGCCTTCAAGCGCTGGAGCGGGCAGACGCCGGGAGACTATCGCCGGGCGCAGCGGCGCGGCGCGTAAACGGCGCATACGCGAGCGGCGCTCAGAGTTCGACCGCATCCTCGGCGCAGTCGGGGTGATCCTGCTCGGCGGCATGCCATTCCAGTAGTTCGTCCTGGTAGTCGTCCATCGCTAGAT
The DNA here is from genome assembly GCA_003488145.1 of Pseudomonas sp. Lineage (GTDB taxonomy): Bacteria > Pseudomonadota > Gammaproteobacteria > Pseudomonadales > Pseudomonadaceae > Stutzerimonas. The sequence goes on along the minus strand of DNMQ01000240.1, from coordinate 4,304 downwards.
TCCTCAGTCGTCGGCGGTTGCCCAAGGCTTGATGCCTGTCTGTGCATCAAGGTTCATGCCAGCAGGCTACAACCGGCAAATGAAGGAATCGTGACGTGCCTTGAGCCTCGCGGGCGGCCAGATCACGGGGCACGCGCGAGTGACACGCCCCAAACCGGGGCGCGCCTTCAGGGTGAAGACAACCCCGCTGCATTCATCGCCAGGCGCAGCAGCCAGGCGACGATGCCGAGCGCCAGCACGCTGCCACTCCAGATCAGCACCAGCCAGCTCATGCGCTTCCAGAGCGGCCGCTGCTCAGGCTGTGCGGGCGGCTTGTTATCCAGATCAGCCATCAGTGATACCCATCCTCCGCACTGACCTTGCCGCGGAACACGTAGTAGCTCCAGGCCGTATACATCAGGATCAGCGGCAGAATGAGCAGTGCTCCGACCAGAGTAAAGCCCTGACTCTGAGGCGGTGCGGCCGCCTCCCAGATGCTAACCGACGGAGGAATGATGTTTGGCCAGAGGCTGATGCCCAGACCGCTATAGCCGAGGAAGATCAGCGCCAGCGTCAGCAGGAATGGCGTGTAGTTGGCGTAGCGCTGAATCGAGCGCAGCAGTCCGAATGCGCAGAGCAGCACCAGCACCGGAACCGGCATGAAATACAGCAGGTTGGGCATGCTGAACCAGCGCTCGGCGATATCCGGATGGGTCAGCGGCGTCCACAGGCTGACGATGCCGGTAACCACCAGCACCGCCCACACCAGCGGAATGCCGATGTCGTGCATGCGCCGTTGCAGGTCGCCGGCAGTGCGCATCATCAGCCAGGTACAGCCGAGCAGCGCATAGGCAACGATCAGCGCCAGTCCGCAGAACAGCGAGAACGGCGTCAACCAGTCCAGTGCCCCGCCGGCATAGGCCCGATCCTCGACCGGCAACCCGCTGATGAATGCACCAAGCACCACGCCCTGGAAGAAGGTGGCGACCAGCGAGCCGCCGATAAAGGCCTTGTCCCAGACATGCTGGCGCTCGCGGACCACCTTGAAGCGGAACTCGAACGCCACTCCGCGGAAGATCAGCCCCATCAGCATGAAGATGATCGGCAGATAGAGCGCGGACAGCACCACCGAATAGGCCAGCGGAAACGCGGCGAACAGCCCGGCACCGCCGAGTACCAGCCAGGTCTCGTTGCCGTCCCAGATCGGCGCAACGGTGTTCATCATCACGTCGCGCTCCGAGGCGTCCTGCACGAAGGGAAAAAGGATGCCGACGCCGAGATCGAAGCCGTCCATCACCACGTACATCATGATGCCGAAGATGATGATCACCGCCCAGATCAGTGAAAGATCGATACCCATGGCTCAGTTCCTCTCGCCCAGTTGATCGCTTTGTCCCTCGGGAAGGGCTTCGTCCGCCGCGGAGATCGGTCGCATCGGCGTGCGCGCCTCGCCGGGTCCACCGGTACCTTTCTCGCGCCCTTCGCTGATCACCGGGCCTTTGCGCACCAGGCGCAGGACGTACACCATGCCCACCCCGAACACGGCGAAGTAGACGACCACGAACATCGCGAGAGTGAGCCCCAGCTGGCCGGCGCCGTGATTGGATACGGCGTCGGCGGTGCGCATCAGGCCATAGATCACCCAGGGCTGACGCCCGATCTCGGTGGTGTACCAGCCAGCCAAGATGGCGATCAGCCCGGAAGGGCCCATCAGCAACACCAGCCGCAGGAACGCGCGTGAGCTGTACATCCGGTCGCCCCGCCGCAACAGCAGACTCCAGATACCGGTGACGATCATCAGCAGGCCGAGCGCGACCATGATGCGGAACGTCCAGAACACGATCGTCGAGTTCGGCCGGTCCTCGGGCGGGAAGTCCTTCAGCGCCGGAATCGGTTCGGTCAGGCTGTGATTGAGGATCAGGCTGGCGAGATAGGGGATCTCGATCTTGTAGCGCGTTTCCTCGGCCTCCATGTCCGGCCAGCCGAACAGCAACAGCGGCGTCGGCCCGCCTTCGGAGTTGTCCCAGTGCCCTTCCATCGCGGCGATCTTCGCCGGCTGATACTCGAGGGTGTTCAGCCCATGAAAATCGCCGATCACCGCCTGCACCGGTGCCACCAGGAGGGCCATCCACATGGCCATCGAGAGCATCTTGCGGATCGCCGGGTTGTCCTTGCCGCGCAACAGCTGCCAGGCCGCCGACGCGCCGACGAAGAACGCCGTGGCGAGGAACGCGGCGACCGCCATGTGCGCCAGTCGATAAGGGAACGACGGATTGAAGATGATCGCCAGCCAGTCCACCGGCACCACGATGCCGTCGATGATCTCGTGCCCCTGCGGCGTGTGCATCCAGCTGTTGGACGCCAGAATCCAGAAGGTCGAGATCAGCGTGCCCACGGCCACCATGAGCGTGGAAAAGAAATGCAGGCGTTCGCCGACCCGATTCCAGCCGAACAGCATGACCCCGAGGAAACCCGCCTCCAGGAAGAACGCGGTCAGCACCTCATAGGCCAGCAGCGGTCCGGTGACGCTGCCGGCGAACTCGGAGTAGGCACTCCAGTTGGTGCCGAACTGGTACGCCATGACGATTCCCGACACCACACCCATGCCGAAATTGACCGCGAATATCTTCAGCCAGAAGTGATAGAGGTCGCGATAGACCTCCTGCCGGGTCTTCAGCCAGAGCCCCTCGAGCACGGCGAGAAAGCTGGCGAGCCCGATGGTGATCGCCGGGAAGATGATGTGAAAGGTGATGGTGAAAGCGAACTGGACGCGCGCCAGCTCTAGTGCTTCCAATCCGAACATGGGCAACAACTCCTCGTCAAATGAGCGCCCGCGTCGTCGATGACGGTAAAAACGGGGTCCAGCACAAGTGACAGCAGAACGCGCCAAGGGTGCGCCGCGTATGCCGCGCCATCTCGTCGCGCCCTCTGGATCGGCGGTCGATCCATCGCGCTCCAGCGGTCTATGCTGGTCGTAGCCGCGTCAGCCTTGGAGTACCGCCGGTGCCGATTCACACCTTCATCCCGCCATACATTCTCGACCGCATCATCGACCGCGGGTCGCCCTACCAGCGCGGCTGCGCTCAACAGACGTTGCACCACGTGCAGAGCCTGCTGCCCAACCCCGGCCCACCACGACCCACAGCCATCGCCGAGCTTGGCGAGCTGCGCACGCCCGGCCACCCACAACGACGAATCCATGACGCCGAGCAGCAGATGCAGCTGCCGGGCAACCTGCGACGTCGCGAAGGTCAGCCGGCCTCCGGAGACGCCGCGGTGGACGAAGCCTACGACGCGCTCGGCGCGACCTACACATTCTTCTGGCAGGTTTTCCAGCGCGACTCGATCGATGACCTGGGGATGCCGTTGATCGGCACCGTGCACTACGGCCAGGGCTACGAGAACGCCTTCTGGAACGGCGAGCAGATGGTGTTCGGCGATGGCGACGGTGAGCTGTTCCAGCGCTTCACCCGATCGCTGGACGTGGTCGCCCACGAACTGACCCACGGCCTGATCGAGAGCGAAGCCGGGCTTGTCTATTTCAACCAGCCAGGAGCGCTCAACGAATCGGTGTCGGACGTGTTCGGCGTGCTGACCAAACAGCATGCGCTCGGCCAGACCGCGGCGGAGGCCGACTGGCTGGTCGGCGCCGAGCTGCTGACCGACAAGGTCAACGGCGTCGCCCTGCGTTCCATGGCCAACCCGGGCAGCGCCTACGACGACCCGCTGCTCGGTCGCGACCCGCAGCCTGCGCACATGCGCGACTTCATCGACACCCGCGACGACAACGGTGGCGTACACCTCAACTCCGGCATTCCCAACCGCGCCTTCTACCTAGCGGCCATGGCGCTGGGTGGTTACGCCTGGGAGCAGGCCGGACGAATCTGGTACGCCACCATCTGTGATCCACAACTGCCCAATGATGCGGACTTCGCAACCTTCGCCGGTGTGACGCTGAACCACGCGGCGCAGCTGTTCGGTCGTCAGTCGCCTCAGGTTCGGGCGCTGTATGAAGCCTGGACGTCAGTGGGCGTAGCACTGCGCTGAGGAGGCAGGATGAAGATGCCAGCACTGGGACCGGAAACCTCGTTGCGCGTATCGCGCCAGGGCGGTTTCGTCGCGGCGCCAAGCCTGGCGCGACCCCGGCAGATCGAATTCGCCGACTGCGATGCCGAGCAGCGCCGCGGCCTCTGCTCGGTGGTCGAACGCTGCCTGCCGGTCGCCAGCAAGAACGTCGGTGCCGGCGATCAGCGCTTCTTCCGGGTCGAACTGCACTACCGACGCGAGGACACCGACGCCGAACTGATCCTGCAGATCGCCGAGGA
>DNMQ01000244.1:7952-8252 GCA_003488145.1 Pseudomonas sp. | reverse complement strand
GAACAGGCTGTAGACCGCGATCATCACCGACAGGGCGGTGGACATGCGGGCGAAGCCGCCGATGCGGTCGATGTCGTCGAATGCCCACGAGCGGTTGGCGCTCAGTTCCACCTCGCCGACCATGTAGCTGTAGCCCTTCCACGGCACGCTGGTGAGCATGTCCAGGGCGATGCCGACGAAGCAGGCGATCAGGCAGAAGCCGATGATTCGGCGCAGCAGCCCGAGCCGCAACTCCACATGGCGGCCGCAAATCAGGCCGAACAGCAGCGGAAGGTAGATGAACAGGCTGAAACCGATGTT
>DNMQ01000244.1:0-7823 GCA_003488145.1 Pseudomonas sp. | reverse complement strand
CCGGAGAAGGTTTCAGTCAGCAGCAGCGAGGCGACGACCAGCGTCAACAATGTCGGCTTGTCGAAGGCCAACGGATTCGAGTCGCGTCGCCGCGGGGTAATCAGCAGGCTCTGGTTCATGGTGGATTCTCGTTCCCTGAAGTGTTTCACGCAGGATGGTCTGGTATTGATCCAGCATGCGTTCCATATCCAGCAGCGGCAGCACGCTGGCCCGTGCCTGGCTGGCGAGCCGCTGCCGCAGTGCGCCGTCGATGTAGAGCCAGAGCATGGCGATGCCGAGTGAGTCGGGATCATCGGGCGAGCAGAGCAGGCCGTTGCATTCGTCGCGGATGATCTCCGGCAGCCCGCCCATGTTGCTGGCTATCACCGGCAGGTTGTTGGCGCGGCCTTCGACCGCCACCAGGCCGAACGGCTCGCCCCACAGCGACGGCACTACCAGCACGTCGATGCTCTGCATGAACTCGTCGCTGTCGCAGTAGCCGAGAAAGCTGACCTTCTTCGGATCGGCCATGGCCTTCAGCCGGGCTTCGTAGTCCAGCTTGCCGCGCCCGGCGATATCCAGCCGCGCATCGATGTCCAGCCGCTGGAACTGCTCGATCAGCCAGCCGACGCCCTTGTTCTCCGACAGCGTGCCGATATAGCCGAAGCGCAGTGGATGGTTGCTGCGCTGCCTGGGCTTGCTGCCCTGACCGGGATTGGCCGGCGTGCAGTTGTGCACCACATGCTGGCGCGCGCCACTGAAATAGCCCTGTGCGGTGATGCGTTCGAGCACGAAGCGGCTGACGCCGATCGCCGTGGCCACTTGCGCCGAGGCGCCGGCGTGGCGGAGACGGAACACCGAACACATACCGCACTGGCGCTGGCAGCTCTTGCCGTGGTTGAACATGGTGTCCTTCGGGCAGAGCAGGTACAGGTCGTGCAGCACCTGGACGATCGGCAGGCCGGCGGCGGTGATTTCGTCCCAGGCGGAAATCGACCAGCCGGTGAGGTTGTTGCAGACCACGATATCCGGCTGCTCCCGCGCGATCACCTCGCGCACGTGGCAGCGCATGTCGCGGTTGTAGCGGTCCCGGTAGTGCCAGCCGAGGCGGGCGACGCGACTCGGGCGCTGCTGGGTGTAATGCCAGTAGCTGTTCGCCAGGTTGGCGCGATAGACCCGCACGCCGTCCTGCATCTGCATGTTCAGCCCGGCATCCGGGCCGGTCGCCAGCACTGCCACCTCACAACCACGCCGCTGCAACCCTTCGGCCAGGTGCCGGAGGATGACTTCTGCGCCGCCGCCGACATGCGGGGTGTAGAACGCATTGAGGAATAGGATATTCATCGGTTGGCTCGCTGATTGAACCTGTCAGGCTGCTCGCATGGCCCTACGGGCACTCGCCTGGCTCAGGAGTAGCACTGGAGATAACGGGTGGGTACCCGGACCTTCTGCTCACGCTGCAGCAGGTTGAGCAGGATGACGGAGCGTTCTTCGCCGTCGCTGCTGACGAAGATCGCTTCGATGTCGCTGAAGCTGCCGCCGCTGACCTGGACCCGCTCGCCAGGTGAGAACGGCGCCGCCGCCATGGTCTGCGGCTGGGCCAGGCGCTGTCGCAACTGTTCGATCAGCTCGTCGCGTACCGGCGTCGGCTGGCCGCCGAAGCTAACTACGCGGCTGACGCCCCGAGTGGAGCGAATCGGGTACCAGTTGTCGTGAATGCAATCCAGGCGGATGAACAGGTAGCCGGGGAACAGCGCCTCGCCGGTCTTGGTCCCCTGTGAGCCGCGCAAGGGCGCAGGCGCCTTGAGCGGGCGGTAGCACTCGAAGTGCTGGCGCAGCAGGTGCTCCTCGGCGCGGGCCTCCTGGCGTGGCTTGGTCTGTATCAGGTACCAGCGTGCGGTATTGCTCGATGTCATGGGGATGTTCTTCCCTGATTGGCCTGCCCGAATCCCGATGGCAGGCGGAATGTCGTCACGCCAGTGTCAGCGTTGCCCTTTTTTCCTGTCCCTCGACCACGCTGAAGCGCTGCAGCAATTCCTTGATCTCTTCGCGGCTGTTGAACATCAGCACGTCGATGATCGACAGCGACGGCACGAACGGATGCTTGAGCTGCGCGTAGGTGACCTCATCCATGCGCAGGAAGCGCAACAGCAGGCCGTCGGCGCGGAAGCGGGCAGGGCAGTACAGCTCCATGCCGCCGATGGGGTTGAGGTAGAGCTCGCCGTCCATCCGGTGGGTGATCTGGATGACCCGGTCCTGCATGTCCATCTTCGCTGGCAAATCGAGGCTGGAACCGCGGTAGATCGGTGTGCGGATGTTCAGGTAGGCGCAGAGGCAGCGCAGGGAGTTTTCGGTGAACAGCGCCAGATTGCGTTCCGGGCATTGCAGGATGCCGCGGATCAGCGGCAGCACCGCGTCGCGCTGGGGTGCCTTGGCGTAGCAACGCTCGAGGGTCAGCATCAGCCCCGCGGCTTCCTTGTCGAAGTCGTCGCAGAGCCAGCGCTCGTTGATGCGCTCGGTCTGATGGCCCTTCTTCAGCGGGAAGCTGATGAGCTTGGGTTGGCCATTGACGAGAATCCGGTTGCGGTTCATCCAGGAGCCCCTGACGAATTGCAGGTCGTCACCCAGCACGAATACGTCGCTGAGCGCGATCAACTGAAAGTAGCCCAGGTACGGAAATAGGTAGGGCTGCATCATCGAGACGGTTCTGAGCACGGTGCACCTCCTTGTCTGGCGATCAGGCTTGCTGGGTATAGGTGTAATAACCATAGGCGCCGCTGTCGTACGGCGAGGTCGAGGCCTTGCGCTTCACGGCATTGAGGATCACGCCCTTGAGCAGCACGCCGTTTTGCGCGAGCCGCCGCTTGGATGCATCGATCTGCGAGCTGGTGCTGAGGCCGAAGCGGGCCACCAACAGGTTGGTGCCCGACTGCTGGGCGACCAGTACGGCGTCGGTCACCGCGAGCACCGGCGGCGTATCGATGATGATGAAGTCGTAGAGCTTTTCCGCTTCACGCAGCAGGCGGGAGAAGTTGTCGTGCATCAGCAGTTCGGACGGATTCGGCGCGGAGAACCCGGCGGAGATGAAGTGCAGGTTCTTCTGCTCTGTGCGGTTGGTGATCTCCGCCAGGTTCAGGCCACTGGCCAGTGCATCAGACAGCCCGTGACGGGGCGCAATGCCGAACAGGGTATGCAGGTAGCCGCGGCGCATGTCGGCATCGATCAGCAGCACGCGCTGGCCGGTCTGCGCGATCACCGCAGCAAGGTTGCTGGACACGAACGACTTGCCCACCGAAGGGGTCGGGCTGGTGATCATCAGCACGTTGTTGCGCGCCTCGAGCATGGCGAACTTGAGGCTGGTACGCAGGCTGCGCAGCGATTCGACCGCCAGATCGGTCGGTTCGGTGAGGCTGAGCAGTCGGGTCTTGCCGTCGCGGCTCTTGCGGCTGCGATTGAGCTGATCCTGAGAGACGCTGTAGGGCAGGCCGGCATAGACCGGTACGCCAAGCTTCTCGATCACGTCCGGGCTTTCCACGCCGCGGTAGAAGGCCTGGCGCAGCAGGATGACTGCCGCCGAGACGAGCAGGCCGACGAAGATCGCGATGGCCACCACCAGCGGTTTGACCGGTTTCGACGGCTTCTCGATCATCGAGTAGGCGTTGTCGATGATGCGCACGTTGCCGATGGTGCCGGCGCGCAGGATGTCTTGCTCCTGTGCCTGGTTCATGAGGAGCGTGTAGGTCTGGGTCGTGACTTCCATGTCACGTTGGAGGCGCAGCAACTCCTGCTGCGTCATGGGGAGGGCGTCGACCTTCTTCAGCAGCTGGGCTTTCTGCGCCTGCAGCTCGTTCATCTGGGTGATCAGCGTGCGATAGGTCGGGTGCTCGCGGGTATAGAGGCGGTCGTACTCCACGCGCTTGAGCGACAGTTCGGATATCTGCGTTTCCAGCGCGACGATCTGGTCCAACACGCCCTTGGTCTCGATGCTGATATCCACCGACTTGGAGCTGGTCTGGTAGGCATTCAGCGCGGCTTCGGCCTTCTCCAGCTCCTTGCGCACCTGAGGTAGTTGAGAACGCAGGAAGTCCAGGCGCTGGGCCGCCTCGGCGGAGCTGCGCTGGATGTTCTGGCTGACGTACAGCCGGCTGATTTCGTCCAGCACATGGCTGGCCAGCTGCGGGTCCGGGTCTTCCAGCGACATGTAGATGATCCCGGAGTCCTTGCCGGCCTCGCCGACCTTCAAGCGGTTCTGGTAATCCAGTGCGGTGGTCTGCGGGCGGTTCCTGACTAGCTGGAATTCGGTGCCAGGGCGCGCTTCCAGCTGGGCGATCTGAACCTTGAAACCCTGGTTCTCCACGGCCTGATTGACCTGGCCGCGCAGAATCAGCTGCTGCTCGTCGTCATGCAGCGTGAAGCTGCCGGCCGTGCCGGCGATCAACGTCAGCTCCACGCCCAGATACGCTTCGGGCACATCGAGCTGGAATACTTCGAGCTTTTCCCCACCCCACGCATAGCCGGTCAAGCCGAACAGCGGGGTGGCCAGCGCGCCATCAGTCGCCGGGTCATGCTTGCGCGCCATGAAGGCGCCGAACACCGGGAAGTGATGGGGTTTGGCGACGATGTAGAGCTTTAGCTCCTCGACGGCTCTGCCGAGCACGGCGCGGGATTTGAGCAGGGAGATTTCAGTGACCGCCTGGGACACCGAATCCGGCCGGGCCGATATTTCCGGCACGCCGGTGATCGCGGCTTTTTTCGGTTCGATCTGGATCATCGCGGTCGCCTGGTAGATCGGCGTGGCGATCAGGGCATAGAGCACGCCCAGTGCAGCGAAAAAGCCGGTAATGGTGATGATCAGCGCCTTGTGATCGTAGGCGGTGCGCATTATTCCGGCGAGGTCGATGCGGTTGTCCGCGTCATATTCCAGCGAAGAGCGGGTCAAGGCAGTCATTGGGAATCCTTCCTCATGGTGCGTTTTTGCAAAGAAGCGGGGTCGGGCTGATCAGCTCCTGGCCAGCCGTGGGCTCAACCGGCGCAGCAGGTTGAGGCTGATGTTCTGGGCTATGGTTGAAAGCGCCTGGATCTTGCTGAACGGCGAGATCAGCGACAGGCACTCGCCGAACACCTGGATCAGGAAGTACTCGTAGAGCGCGTTGTTGCCGATGCGGTTGTAGTAGCGCGCCAGGGAGTAGTGGGCATGCATGGCCATCTGGATGCGCTGCCGGCTCGGCTGCATGGAAAAGATGCCACCCTCGTGCACCCGGTAGGCGGCGGGGCTGATGCCTTCCATGAACTTGCCTTTGCCGTAGGCGCCGAGCAGCGACCACCAGCAGATATCCAGCACCTTCACGCCGAGCAATTCCGGTGGCAGTTCCTGAATCAGGTTGCGAAAGCACACGGTCAGCGTCGAGAGCGGGCGGCCCTGCATCAGTTCCAGCGCCGTGGCGTCCTTGCGCAGTTTTCCGGTCAGCTGCGGGCTCTGGATGATGCCCTGGCTGTTGAACATGAACGCATCGTGATAAGTGATCACGTAGTCACGATGCTGCTCGAGAAAGTCCACTTGCTGCTGCAGCTTGGTCGGGTCGGTCCAGTAGTCGTCGCCTTCGCAATAGGCGATGTATTTGCCCCCCGCACGGGCGAACAGCCGCGTGCTGAATGGCACGCCGAGGCTGAACTGATTCTGCGTCTGGTAGATCGGCTTGATGATGCTGGGGTAGCGCGCCGCGTAGTCGGCGATGATCGCGGCGGTGGTGTCAGTCGAGGCGTCGTCGTGGACGATCACCTCGAAAGGGAAATCCGTTTCCTGCTGGAGGAAGCTCTCCAGCGCCTTCCTTATAAAGGATGCGTGGTTGTAGGCCAGGCAGACGACGCTCAGCAGCGGTTCGGTCTTGCCGCCCCAACGTTCAATCAAGGCTTGCTCGCTCTTCAATTCCATTTTTGGATGCTCGCTTGGTGATGAGTAGATGAAGCTTGAGTAGCAGTGATTTCGAGGTCGCCGCGACCAGCAGCAGGCAGATGAACCCGCTTGCAGCCAGCGCCATCAGAATGTCGAAGCGGTTGTCGCTGACGATCAGCAGGAACAGTGGCTCGCCCAGCGCCACGCCGATCACGGTTGCCGCGGTGATTCGCAACATGTCTCGTGCCCAGACGCCCTGCAGGCCGGGCGCGAACCGCCGGTGCACCACCGGTGGCCAGATCACGAAGGTCGCCAGGCGCAGGAAGAACCACGCCAGTGCGGCACCGTAGGCGCCGTGTGCAAGCGCTGCGTAGATCACGATCGGCATGCTGATGGCGGTGGAAACCACGCTGTACCAGATGTGCAGGCGCAGCTGGCCGTAGGCGTACTGCAGGTAGAACTGGAAGGCGCCGACCGCCATCAGTGCGCTGCCCGGCACGTACCAGAACAGCATGCGTTCGCTCCATTGGGCAGCGGCAGCGTCGCCGGTCCAGGCGAAGATCAGCGCCTGACCGTGCCAGGCGATCACCGCAGCCATGGGAAACAGCACGCTGCAGACGAAGCGGGTGGCGTTCAGGTACAGCCGCTCCATCTCGGCGATTCGCCCTTCGGCCACGAGCATGGTCATGCGCGGCAACAGCGTCTGCACCAAGGGGTTGGTCAGAGTCATGATGCCGGTGGTGATCAGCGCCACCAGCGAGAAGTAGCCGTACTCCTTGAGCAGCAGCACCTTGGAAAGCAGCACTTTGTCCAGCTGGGTCAGCACGATCCACAGCAGCGAGGTGAAAAACATGCCGCCGGCGAAAGGCAGCACCGGCTTGACCACGCCCCAGTCGATGCCGGTGAGCAAACGTGGGCTGGCCAGTTGTACATAAGCCTTGCTGGCAAAGGCCAGCGTTTCCACCAGGGCGACGGTTGTTTGAAACAGGAAGAAGTCCAGCGGGTCTTGCGAGACGTAGGCGACCAGGAACAGGCCGCCGAAGTAACGCAGGGTAGCGATCAGTACATTCGTTGCGTTCAGCCAGCCATGCAATTCGACGCCCTGCAGACCGCTTTTGTACAGCGTCGCGTAGAGCCTCAGCCCGACCATCAGGCCCATCAGGCTGATGCACTGCATGATGGTGCCGGTACTCAATTCGCGGGCCTGCAGCCAGGTTTCGGCGATCCAGCCGCTGCTCAGGTAGATCGCCACGCAGGTTGCCAGCGTAATCGGCAGCAACAGCAGCTCGAACGAGCGCAGCAGTCGTCCCGCTGGGCCGGGCGCAGCGGACAGGTCGCCCTGCCCGCGGTAGTGCGCTACCTGTCGCACCAATGCAGGCGACATCCCGGCATCGAGCAGCTGCAACCAGGCCTGGAGCACCGCGAAGAAGCCAATCAGGCCGTAGGCTTCGGCGCCGAGGTGCTTCAGGTAGAACGGCAGGATCAGAATGCCGATCAGCAGGGCATACGCCTGCCCGAGGTAATTCAGGCTGGTATTGCGGATCACCGATGACCGCTTGGGATCTGACATGAGTTACTGCTGGCCTCCGGATGTCAGGGGCATGCGCGGGTATTCGGCGCCCGGCAGGCGCTCCGTGGCGCTGAACAGCCCGAACGCTTCGGCAAGGGGCTGGAACAGCGTGCGGCTCGACTGCTCACTGTGGATTTCCTCCTGGATCAACGTCTGCATGACCTTCTCCTGCACCTTGCGCGGCAGCCCGGGATAGATCGGCAGGCACAGGACCTTGCGACTCAACGCTCGCGAGCGTGGTTGTGGTACCTGCGGCTGCAGATGGTCGAGCGTGTCCAGCGAGGGGTAGAAGTAGCGGCGGGGGTTGATGCCGTTCTCGTTCAGCTGCGAGCGGCAGCGCAGCAGCTGGCTTTCATCGGCAAGGGCAACGGGGAAATAGCT
>DNMQ01000243.1 GCA_003488145.1 Pseudomonas sp. | reverse complement strand
CCAGTCGGCCAGGCTGCCACTGAACAGGCTGGCCTGCTCCTGCTGCAGTAGCTCCAGTGACTGGCGCAAAGTCGGATACCAGGGTTCGTTCAGCTGCTCGGGCAACGTTACCCGCGCTGACAGTGGCCACGGGTTGCAGCGCAGTAGCTTATCCAGACTGTAGTGATTCAGGTCACGACAAAGCACCCAGCCGCCGGAACCCGTCCGACAGACCAGCTGTTCCTGTTCGAAGAAGCCGAGTATGTCGTCCCACTCATCCTCGGGAAGACGCAGACCGGCCCTGTGCAGATCACGCAGGCGCAGCTCCCGCCCCTCCTGCTGACGCTGGTGCAGGTTGCGCAGCAGCATCAGCATGACCAGCAGGCGTGGCAGCGGCCGACGGCGCCATTGCTGCGACGACGACAGGCCGCAGACCAGCTCGGCGCCGAACAGCACGATCATCCAGGACAGATAGACCCATAACAGAAACAGCGGGACAGCCGCGAAAGCGCCGTAGATCAGCTGATAACTCGGGAAATAGCTGACGTACAGGCCGAACAGTTGCTTGGCCGCCTCGAACAACACTGCGGTGAATACACCACCCACCAACGCATGCCGTAACGGGACACGGGTATTGGGCACCGCGGCGTAGATCAGAGTGAAGGCCGCCACGCTGAGCAGCAATGGCATGACCTTGATCAGCGTGCCGACACCAATGAGCGCGTACGGCCCCGAGATCAGCGAAAGCGAGGCGATGTAGGTACTGGTGGCAAACCCTGCGCCGAGCAGCAGCGGCCCGAGGCTGAGAATCGCCCAATACAGCAGAAAACTGGACACCCCCCGTCGTGGCTGTCGTACGCGCCAAATGGTATTGAAGGCCTTCTCGATGGTCAGCAGCATCATCAACGCGGTAGCCATGAGAAACCCGACCCCGAACCAGGTGAGTTGCCGCGCCTGGCTGGTGAACGCAAGCAGATATTCCTGGATGGTCGCGCCGGTGGACGGGATGAAATTGTTGAATATGTAGAACTGGATCTGCTCGCCAACACCTTTGAATGCGGGAATCGCCGACAGCATGGCGAACGTCACGGTCATCATCGGCACCACGGCGAACAGTGTGGTGTAGGTCAAGGCCGCCGCGCTATGCGGACCTTGATCGGACAAAAAGCGCCGAACCAGGAAGCGACCGAACTCGAGGGCATTGTCGATGCGCTGATGCATCCCTTCTCCTTGTTACAGCTGCCTGGAGCCGTCGGCTCGACAGTGCTCATCGTCAAAAGACCCGGATCAGACCGAAAGCCTGCCCGGATCACCCGCGCTGCACATTTCGGCGAGCGCCATATTGGGGGTTAGAATGGCCACCTCATCCGGCGAGACGCAACCACAAATGACCGAACTCACGCTGTATCACAACTCTCGCTGCTCCAAATCGCGCGGCGCCCTGGAGCTGCTTGAAGCCCGCGGTCTGACGCCCGAAATTGTGCGCTACCTGGAAACGCCCCCCACCGCAGCCCAACTCTGTGCTCTGCTGGACAAGCTGGGGCTCACCGCCCGGCAACTGCTGCGTACAGGCGAAGAAGAGTACAAAAGCCTCGACCTGGCCAACCCTGAACTCAGCGAAGCAGAACTGATCGACGCCATGATCGAGCACCCTCGCCTGATCGAACGCCCGATCCTGGTCGCGGGCAACAAGGCGATCATCGGCCGCCCGCCGGAAAAAGTGCTGGAGATCTTGCCGTGAGCACGCCCTACATTCTGGTGCTGTACTACAGCCGCCACGGCGCTACAGCCGAAATGGCCAGACAAATTGCTCGCGGCGTGGAAATGGCCGGGCTGGAAGCGCGTCTGCGCACCGTACCTGCCGTGTCCACCGAGTGCGAAGCGGTCGCGCCCACCATTCCCGACGCCGGTGCACTGTATGCGACCCTCGAAGACCTGAAGAATTGCGCCGGCCTTGCGCTAGGTAGCCCCACTCGCTTCGGCAATATGGCGGCTCCCCTGAAATACTTCCTCGACGGCACCAGCGGCCTGTGGCTGACCGGCGAGTTGGTCGGCAAGCCAGCCGGCGTGTTCACCTCGACCTCCAGCTTGCACGGCGGACAGGAAAGCACCCTGCTGTCGATGCTGCTGCCGCTGCTGCACCACGGCATGCTGGTGCTCGGCCTGCCTTACAGCGAGAACGGGCTGCTGGAAACCCGCGGTGGTGGTACGCCTTACGGCCCTAGTCATCATGCCGGTGCGGACGGCAAGCGTTTGCTCGACGAACATGAAATCGCCCTCTGTCGCGCCCTCGGGCAGCGCCTGGCACACACGGCACAGCGGCTGGAGATGTCCCTTGGCTAAGAAGCGTAAACCGCTGCCATCACTGGAGTGGCTGACCCCGCGGGTCAAATCCAGCCGAGCGATAAGCCTTGCCAGCTTCATCGGCCTCGCAGTGCTACTGGTCGTCTGGAACCTGGCCTTTGCCGACCTGCACGGAGCCAGAACCTGGGTTGTCGTCAGCATCCAGCTCATTCCACTATTGCTGGTTGCACCAGGGATGATCGCTGGCAGCCCGAGGGCGCACGCCTGGCTCTGCTTTATCGTCAACCTGTACTTCATTCAGGGCGTGCTCGCGGCGATCGACCCGGCGCGGATGATCTACGGCCTGCTGGAGGCCGGACTGAGCCTGACATTGTTCATCGCGGCGCTGCTCTACACCCGCTGGAGCTATCAGTACGAACGCAAGGCCGCGGGCGAGGCGTGAGGGCAGCTGATCACGGCGAAAACCGCTTCAATGTTTTCGCCGACGTCGCCTAGTGGCCTGTGCGGTGAGTTGGTTGAGGCAAGTTCGGATGAACGTGGCTGCGAGCCATAGCGGGCTATGGTAAGGAACAGCAACGCAGTATCGGGGCCATGGGCGCCGAAATTGACCAGCTGAACTTACCAANNAGCTTGTCCTCGTCGGACAGCTGTTGCAGCTGGAAAACCAGCGCCAGACTCAAACGAGATTTGAGGTCGGGCAGCGCGATCGACAACTCGCGCGGCGAGGCGTCCGCCGCCAGCAATAACCGTCGGCCGGCGTCACGCAGGCGGTTGAACAGATGGAACAACGCCTCCTCCCATACCGCGTCCCCGGCCACCGCATCGAGATCGTCCAGGCAGACCAGCTCGCTCTGCTCGAGGTTGTCGAGCAAGGCCGGACCATATTCGGCCACTTCCGCCAACGGCAGATAGACAGCCAACTCTCCGCGCTCCTCCACCCGCAGGCAGGCAGCTTGCAGCAGATGACTACGACCGACACCGGCTTGCCCCCAGAGATAGATCAACTCATCGGACCAGCCCGCAGCAGGCGAACACAGCCGCTCGACATAGCCGAGTGCGGCTGCATTGGCGCCAGGGTAGAAGTTGGCGAAGGTGGCGTCGTCGCGCAGACGGACGCCCAGGGGGAGCTGGATGGGTTTCATGGCTGGCTGGGTGGTTCGGCCGGTGCACCGGCGGGCTCGGCGTAAAGGTCCGAGAGTTTATAGAGATCGTGCACATGGCGCAGCAGAACCATGATCACCGCCGCCACCGGCAGTGCCAGCAGCACACCGGTAAAACCGAACAGCTGACCACCGGCGAGCACCGCAAAAATCACCGCCACCGGATGCAGCCCAATGCGGTCGCCGACCAGTAACGGCGTCAGCAGCATCCCCTCGAGCATCTGCCCTACCGTGAATACCGCCGCCACGCCCAGCAGCGGGTAAGGTGTCAGCCCGAACTGAAAGAGCACAGCGACCACCGCCGCACCGATGCCGACGACGAAGCCCATATAGGGCACGATGCTGGCGAGGCCGGCAAGAACGCCTATCAATAGCCCCAGTTCGAGCCCGACCAGCATGAGGCCGGACGCATAGATGATTGCCAATGCCAGCATGACCAGCAACTGGCCGCGGAGGAATGCGCCGATCACCTCATGGCACTCGCTCATCAGACGCACCACCATGCCCTCACCGCGGCGCGGCAGCAGGCTGCGCAGCTTGAGCATGATCAAATCCCAGTCACGCATCAGATAAAAGCTCACCACCGGTATGAGCAGCAGGTTGCCAATCCATGCCAGCACGGCCAGCCCCGACGCGGTGGCTCGGCTCAACACCATGCCGAGGACGTCGGTGGTGCTGCCCAGGTGTTCAGCGAATGCGGCCTTCAGCTGATCGAGACGCCAGAAGTTGTCTTCCAGCCCGAACTGCGCCTGCACCCAGGGCAACGCCTGATGCTGCAACCAGTCCAGCGCCAGCGGCGCCAACTGGTAGAGCTTCACCAGCTGCTTGCCGAGCATCGGCAGCAACACCAGCAACATCAGCAACATCAGCAGACTGAACAGGGCGAATACGACGATCACCCCCCAGGTACGCGACAGCCCCCAGCGCTCCAGGCGATCGACCAGCGGATCTCCGAGATAGGCCAACAGGATGCCGATGAGAAAAGGGGTGAGGATCGGCGTCAGCAGATATACCAGCCAGGCGCACAAGAGCACGCCTGCCAGCCAGAGCCAGCGGTTCGAATCGTTCATGGTCACTCTATGCCTTCCGTGCAGGGCAGTCGCCGATATAGAAATTGCGTCATCACCAGCGGTAACGCATCACCGTGCCGCTCTCGGGCGACGCAGGCGCATTGTCGGGCTCGCCAACCACACCGCCCTCATCCATCGGCTGCCGTGCATCCAGTGGCGCCTCGTCTTCGGCGACTTCCTGCAAACGCGCCAGCGCCAGCTGAGCACGCAACTGCTCCGGACTGGCGTTGACGCGATAGACCAAGCGATCACTTTCCACCCGCAGCAGGTTGCCACCAAAGGGTTCGAGCAAGCGATCCAGCTCCGCGAATCTCGCGACATCGGCCCCCAGGATCTCCAGGGTGATGTCCGACGCGGCGCCTGGCGCAACCACATAGCGTGGCGCCAGGTACTCACTGACGGACAGCATTATCGCGTCCGCCAGTCCCTCGAGGGTTTCCGCCTCAGCCTTGCCGTCGCGCTGCTCGTCGTCGAGCCAGACGTTCCACTGCGCCTGCCAGCGGGAATCGGCTTCTCGCGCATGGACCGCCAGCAGTACGTCGGCATCGTAGCGCTCGGACGCCTCGCCCAGCGTCTCCCGGCTGTTCGCGCCAAATGCGTCCGGTGTTGCCAGCAGCTGTTCGGACAGATCCGCCAGCGGCAGGCGCAACGGCAGGCCACGGTGCTGCGCGGCGGCACGCACTGGCGCAGCGCTGCGCTGATCGTCGCCAAGCAACTGGGTGCCCTCGACCCGCTCGTTCAGCCACCAGACCAGAAGCGTCGGTCGGTTCGCACCCCACAGCGACAAGCCGGCACTACGCAGGCTGCGCTCCGTGGTACCTGGATCGAAGTCGACGACGATATGGTCGTGCTCGTAACCATACTTGCTGATCAGTTGCTGCGGGTCCTTGCGCAGCTCAGCGACGGCCTCGCGCTTGCTTGCCTGCGCATCGCCGGTCAGGCGCAACAGCAAGGTATCGAAAGCCCGCTGCAACGCAGCTGCGCGCTCCTCGCTCTGCTCGCCGGAAACAGGCTCACGCACCTGATACAGACCCTTGAGCTGTTCGGCCTGACCGGACAATGACGCCCCCAGCGCAAGGCACAGAATGAGTAAGCGGTAGACAAGGCGCATGATTGATTCTCGCAGGCCGCCGGACCCCGGGGCAGGAAGTAGAGGAAACAGGACGCTACACCTTAAACAGCCGGCCCAGAGCCGGCAACCGCCTACCTCACAGATGCCCGACTCAAAATGCGCCCCCCCGCGCCATCGCAGCTGCCGGGATGGCCGCTGCGCGGCAAGCCTGATAAAATCGCGCGCTTTCCGCAGACCGGTTCCGGCGCTTGTACGAGCCCGGCATTCAGTACCCAGGCAAACGCGACGCAGGTGGATTCAGCCCCGGCGTCAACCGGCCACTCTGGTGACAACACCAGCCGCCGGAAACGGTTAGCCCTGGCGTGGATGCAGCACCTGCCGGTCGACACCCGCACTCCTTTCACAGGTCCGGATTCTATGAGCAAGCAACCCTCCCTCAGCTACAAGGACGCTGGCGTCGACATCGATGCAGGCGAAGCGCTGGTCGAACGCATCAAAGGCGTGGCCAAGCGCACCGCACGACCTGAGGTAATGGGCGGCCTGGGCGGCTTCGGCGCCCTGTGCGAAATCCCGGCAGGCTATAAGCAGCCGGTGCTGGTATCCGGTACCGACGGCGTCGGCACCAAGCTGCGCCTGGCACTGAATCTGAACAAGCACGACAGCATCGGCCAGGATCTGGTCGCCATGTGCGTCAACGATCTGGTGGTCTGTGGCGCCGAGCCGCTGTTCTTCCTCGACTACTACGCCACCGGCAAGCTCAACGTCGACGTGGCCGCCACCGTGGTGACCGGCATCGGTGCCGGCTGCGAACTGGCCGGCTGTTCGCTGGTAGGCGGCGAAACCGCCGAGATGCCTGGCATGTACGAGGGTGAAGACTACGACCTGGCCGGCTTCTGCGTCGGCGTAGTGGAAAAGAGCGAGATCATCGACGGCTCGAAAGTCGCAGCGGGCGACGCGCTGATCGCCCTGCCCTCCTCGGGCCCGCACTCCAACGGCTACTCACTGATTCGCAAGATCCTCGAAGTGTCCGCCACCGACATCGAGAACACCCAGCTGGACGGCAAGCCGCTGGCCGACTTGCTGATGGCGCCGACGCGCATCTACGTCAAGCCGCTGCTCAAGCTGATCAAGGACACCGGTGCGGTCAAGGCCATGGCCCACATCACCGGCGGCGGCCTGCTCGACAACATCCCACGGGTATTGCCTGACAACGCCCAGGCGATCATCGACGTCGCCAGCTGGCAGCGCCCGGCAGTGTTCGACTTCCTGCAGGAAAAAGGCAACGTCGACGAACACGAAATGCACCGCGTGCTCAACTGTGGCGTCGGCATGGTCATCTGCGTCGCCCAGGATCAGGCTGAGCCGGCCCTGGCCAATCTGCGCGCATCCGGCGAATCGCCCTGGGTGATCGGTACGATCACCACCGCGGCGCAAGATGCCGAACGAGTCCAGCTGAACAACCTGAAACAGCACTGATGACCGCAAGCTGCAATGTGGTGGTGCTGATTTCAGGGTCCGGCAGCAATTTGCAGGCGCTGATCGACAGCCAGGCCGAAGACAATCCGGCGCGTATCCGCGCCGTGATTTCCAACCGGGCCGATGCATTCGGCCTGACGCGGGCGCAAGACGCCGGCATCCCCACAGCAGTGCTCGATCACAAGGCCTTCGATGGCCGTGATTCGTTCGACGCCGCACTGATGGAAGTAATCGACGAACATGCGCCGGATCTGGTCATCCTCGCCGGGTTCATGCGCATTCTCACGCCAGGCTTCGTCCGCCACTACCAGGGCCGCCTGCTGAACATCCATCCTTCGCTACTGCCCAAGTACAAGGGCCTCGATACCCATCGAAGAGCGCTGGAAGCAGGCGACAGCGAACACGGTTGCAGCGTGCATTTTGTCACCGAGGAGCTGGACGGCGGCCCGGTCGCTATCCAGGCGGCACTGGCGGTAGAGCCTGGTGAAAACATCGAGCAGCTGACACAACGCGTGCATGCGGCCGAGCACCAGATCTACCCGCTGGCCATGCGCTGGTTCGCCGAAGGGCGCTTGCGCCTCGCCGAACAAGGCGCGATGCTGAACGACGTCAACCTGCCGGCCTCCGGCTATCAGATCAGAATCTAGGAGATACCATGCGTCGCGCTTTGCTGCTCGCTCTCGCCGTGCTGACCCTGCCGGTCCAAGCCCTGGAGCTCAAGCCCTTCTCCGCTAGCTACACCGCCGACTGGAAGCAGGTTCCGGTCAGTGGCACAGCTCAGCGCAGCCTCGAGCAGCTGGACGATGGCAACTGGAGGCTCGATTTCGAGGCCTCCATGCTGGTCGCCAGTCTCAACGAGCGCAGCACGTTCCGCACCGAAGGCGATACCTTCCTGCCACAGACCTATCGCCTCAAGCGCAGCGGCCTGGGCAAGGGCAAGCGTGTCGAGCACCGCTTCGACTGGGACAACAAGCAGGTCGAAGGCAGTGACCGGGGTGATCCGGTCAAGCTTCCGCTGCATCGCGGCTTGCTGGACAAATCCACCTACCAGCTGGCGCTACAGCAGGAAGTCGCGGCCGGCAAGCAGAGCATGAGCTATCAGGTGGTGGATGGCGACGAGATCGAAACCTACGATTTCCGCGTACTGGGCGAAGACAAGGTCAGCACCAAAGCCGGCCAGGTCGATGCCATCAAGGTCGAGCGCGTGCGCGATCCGACCCAGAGCAAGCGTGAAACGATCCTCTGGTTCGCCAAGGACTGGGACTACCTGCTGGTCCGCCTGCATCAGGTCGAGACGGACGGCAAGGAATACCAGATCATGCTCGAAGAAGGCCGTGTCGGCGGCAAGACCGTCAAAGGCAACTGAGTCATCGCGGCGGGCCTTCGCGACCGCCGCCTCCCACCTGCTTCGAGTTTCCGATGACCTCTTCACGCCCCCTGCTGATTGCACTGCTCCTGTCCCTGGCCGGTTGCCAGTCATTCTTCGCCGAGCGCCCTCCGGCCAAGGCGGCAACCGAACGCCTGCAGGGTGAAGTTCGACAAGTCGACGGCCAGCTTCAGTTGCAGAGCTGCCAGAGGCAACGGACGTTGAAACTGCTGAGCAAGGACACCGGGTTGCAGGACGACGTGCAGGTGCTGCTAGTCGATGATCAGGATGCACTGTTCGCCGACCTGCGCGGCACCCTCAGTCAGGCCGAACCGGACGGTACTGGCCAACTCGCGTTGACCCGCATCTATCGCCTGCAGCGCGAAGGCCACAGCTGTGACGAGGAGAACTTCAAGCAGCTGATCCTGCGCGCCAGCGGTCATGAACCAGGCTGGATGCTGACCGTGACCAC
>DNMQ01000500.1 GCA_003488145.1 Pseudomonas sp. | reverse complement strand
ATCGTGACAGGACGCCGCCAACCAGCGGTTCGCCGCGATCGGTCGTTCCCGCCCCGCAAGCTCTCGCAGCTGCTTGGCGGTCAGATGCCAGCCGGCCTCGGGATAATCGCATGCCCACTGTAGCGGGCCCTTGAGCATCAGCTGAGCCCGCCCCTCGCACAAGGGCAGCGCCCGCTCTGCCAACGCACGGTAGTCGGTAGGCGGTAGCGACGGCACACGCAGCTGGATCAGCCGTATGCCGTCATCCAGCGCTTGCGCGAGTCCATCGAGCAACCGTTGCGGGGCGAGGCCATCCGGCGTTATCAGATAACGGTGCGGCAGCCGCGCAGCCGCCACGATCGGCTGGTTCGCAGCCGGGAAGCTGTAGTTCGTCAGTTGATCCGCCGTCACCCACATCAGCGGCTGGCCTTCCGCCCCGTGGGGTTCACCGGTAAACGCCTGCACCTCCCAGACATCGAGCAGCACTTGCTTGTCCGGATAATCGTGGCGCACTTGGATCAACGGCTGCGCCGCGGTGACAACGATGCCCAGTTCCTCGTGCAGCTCACGCGCCAACGCAACCTCGACGTGTTCGCCCGCCTCGACCTTGCCGCCCGGGAATTCCCACAATCCGCCCTGGTGCTTGTCGAGCGGGCGCTTGGCGATCAGTACACGCCCGCCGGCACCACGAATGACGGCCGCAGCGACATGGATTCGTTTCACTTTCGCACTTCCTGCAGGGCGCCCTGCTGCCAGCGCTGAAAAGCCGGCCACTGATGGATCGTCTCGACGTAGCTCGCTGCGGCAGCTGGCAAGGCCACCTGATAACTGCGCAGGCGCGAAGCCACCGGCGCATAGAAGGCGTCGGCAATGCTTGGCTGGCCAAACAGATAATCACCACTCCGGCCAAAGCGCTCGCGGCAATCGCTCCAGATGGCGCAGATTCGCTCGATGTCTGCCTGCACTGCATCGGGAAGCTCGGGCAAGGCCTGGCCGCGCGCCATATCCATCGGCAGATGGCTGCGCAGTGCCTGAAAGCCGCTGTGCATCTCCGCGCAGATACTTCGCGCCAATGCTCGCGCATAGCGATCGCGCGGCCACAGGTTTGCATCAGGGAACTGCTCTGCCAGGTATTCGGCGATTGCCAGCGAATCCCACACCGGGCCGTCCTCGGTCAGAAGCACCGGCACCTTGCCGGTCGGCGAATAACCGAGCAGCCGGGCTCGGCTGTCTGGCCGATAGAGTGAGACCGGAACCTGTTCGCACGCAGCGCCGGACAGTTCCACTGCCAGCGCGGCGCGCAGTGACCAGGAGGAATAGTTCTTGTCGCCGACTACCAGTTGCAGAGCCATGACCGATGCACCTCGAGTTGCCTCCGGAAGAGTCAGCGGACGTTAAAGCGCGGCAAGCGCAAATGGCAATTCCCGTTGCACATGGGGCCATGCACAACGGGAATAGCTAAGAGCAGGATTCGATCAGGTTCGGTATTCGGCGTTGATCTTCACGTACTCGTGGGACAGGTCGGTGGTCCAGATGGTCTCGCTGCAATCTCCACGACCGAGTTCGATACGGATGGTGATTTCCTCACGGGCCATTACCGCCGCGCCCTGCTCTTCCGTGTAGCTGGGCGAGCGCCCGCCCTGGCTGGCGATGCAGACCTCGCCGAGGAACACATCGATCTTGCTCACGTCCAGGTCTGGCACGCCCGCGTAGCCGACCGCAGCAAGAATACGGCCCCAGTTCGGGTCAGAGGCGAACAGCGCGGTCTTGATCAGCGGCGAATGCGCGACGGCGTAGGCGACGTCCAGACACTCCTGATGATTGCCACCGCCGTTGACCTGCACCGTGACGAACTTGGTCGCGCCTTCGCCATCGCGAACGATGGCCTGAGCCACTTCCATGAAGACTTCCAGCACCGCCTGCCTGAGCTTGCCGAACAGCTCGCCGGAGGCGGAGGTGATCTCCGGCAGCGCCGCCTGGCCGGTGGCGATCAGCATGCAGCAATCGTTGGTAGAGGTATCACCATCAATGGTGATGCGATTGAACGACTTGTTCGCCGCATCGCGCACCAGGTCCTGCAGCACGCTGCCGGCCACCTTGGCGTCGGTGGCGATGTAACCGAGCATGGTCGCCATGTTCGGGCGGATCATGCCGGCGCCCTTGCTGATACCGGTGACAGTCACCGTCACGCCATCGTGCTGGAACTGACGGCTGGCACCTTTGGGCAGCGTATCGGTGGTCATGATGCCGGTCGCGGCCTCGGCCCAGTGGTCCGGCGACAGATCGTCGAGTGCAGCCTGCAATGCCGATTCGATCTTCTGTACCGGCAGCGGCTCGCCGATCACGCCAGTCGAGAAGGGCAGCACGGCCGTCTCGTCGACTCCGGTGATGGCCGCGAGGGCCGCACAGGTGTGACGGGCGTCGGCAAGACCTTGCGGGCCGGTTCCGGCATTGGCGTTACCGGTGTTGGTCAGCAGGTAACGCACCGGGCCGTGCATGCGTTCGCGGGTGACGAGCACGGGGGCAGCGCAGAAGGCGTTGGTGGTGGTCACGCCGGCGACACGGGAGCCCTCGGCACAGCGCATGATCACTACGTCCTTACGCCCTGGTCGCTTGATGCCGGCCGAAGCGATGCCGAGTTCGAAACCGGGTACCGGGTGCAGAGTAGGTAAAGGACCAAGACCGACAGCCATGGATGCGCTCCTTCAGAACAATGGATGGCCAACAGGCCGAGAGAGGGGTTGCGACAAAAACGCCGCGAGCGGCAGAAGCCGGTCGCGGCGCGGAATCATCAGGCGAGGTCGGACTTACTGAACCTGCCCGTGACAATGCTTGTACTTCTTGCCCGATCCGCACGGGCAGGGCTCGTTGCGACCGATCTTCGGTTCGGTACGCACCGGCGCCGCGGCGACGTCGGCCTGACCTTCGACCTCAGGCTCCTCCTCCGGCTGATCCAGCGCGGACACCTCGGCATGCTGGAACTGCATGCGCTTGGCCAGCTCTTCGGCTTCGCGGCGCAGGCGGGCTTCTTCTTCGGCCGGATCTTCTCGACGAACCTGCACATGGGACAGCACGCGGATGCTGTCGCGCTTGATCGATTCGAGCAGGTCCTGGAACAACGTGAAAGACTCGCGCTTGTATTCCTGCTTCGGGTTCTTCTGCGCGTAGCCTCGCAGGTGGATGCCGTGACGCAGGTGGTCCATGGTTGAGAGGTGGTCTTTCCACAGATCATCCAGCACACGCAGCACGATCTGCTTCTCGAAGGAACGCAGTGCCTCGACGCCAGCCAGCTCTTCCTTCTCGTTGTAGGCGGCCAGCAGCGCTACGAGAATGCGCTCGCGCAGCGTTTCCTCGTAGAGTTTTTCGTCCTCGTCGAGCCACTGCTGGACCGGCAGACGCGTACCGAAATCGCTGTAGAGCACCGCCTCCAGGCCCGGGATATCCCACTGTTCCGGCAGCGACTGCGGCGGAATGTGCGCGCTGATCGCGGCGTCCAGCGCTTCCTGGCGGAATTCGGCGATGGTCTGGCCGATTTCGTCGGCGGCCAGCAGGCTGTTGCGCATGTGGTAGATCACCTTGCGCTGCTCGTTGGCCACGTCGTCGTACTCGAGCAGCTGCTTGCGCATGTCGAAGTTGCGACCTTCAACCTTGCGCTGCGCCTTTTCAATGGCATTGGTGACCATGCGGTGCTCGATGGCCTCGCCGGACTCCATGCCCAGCGCCTTCATGAAATTCTTCACCCGATCGGAGGCGAAGATGCGCATCAGGCTGTCTTCCAGCGACAGATAGAAACGGCTCGAACCCGGGTCGCCCTGACGACCGGCACGACCGCGCAACTGGTTGTCGATACGACGGGATTCATGACGCTCGGATGCAATCACGTGCAGGCCGCCCGCCTCGAGGACCTGCTGGTGACGCTTCTGCCAATCCGCCTTGATCTGCGCGACCTGTTCTTCGGTCGGGTTGTCCAGCGCCGCGACTTCCACTTCCCAGTTGCCGCCCAGCAGGATGTCGGTACCACGACCGGCCATGTTGGTGGCGATGGTCACGGCACCGGGACGCCCGGCCTGGGCGATGATCTCGGCTTCCTTGTCATGGTGCTTGGCGTTGAGCACCTTGTGCTCGAAACCTTCGGCCTCCAGCAGGCGCGACACGTATTCGGAGGACTCGATGGTGGCTGTACCGACCAGCACCGGACGGCCCTGCTCCCGGCACTCCTTGATGTCGGAGATGATCGCGGCGAACTTCTCTTCCTGGGTCAGGTAGACCAGGTCGTTGAAGTCCTTGCGCGCCAGCGGCCTATTGGTCGGGATGACCACCACCGGCAGGTTGTAGATCTGCTGGAATTCAAACGCTTCGGTGTCGGCGGTACCGGTCATGCCGGCCAGCTTCTTGTACAGGCGGAAGTAGTTCTGGAAGGTGGTCGAAGCCAGGGTCTGGCTCTCCGGCTGAATCTGCAGGCCTTCCTTCGCTTCGATGGCCTGGTGCAGGCCTTCGGAAAGACGACGGCCCGGCATGGTGCGGCCGGTGTGCTCGTCGATCAGCAACACCTGGTTGTTCTGCACGATGTATTCGACGTTGCGATGGAACAGCTTGTGGGCGCGCAGGCCAGAATACACATGTGTCAGCAAACCGAGGTTATGCGCCGAATAGAGGCTTTCGCCCTCGGCCAGCAGACCGGCTTGGGTCAGCAGCTCCTCGATATACTGGTGACCCTGTTCGTTCAGCTCGACCTGACGGGTTTTCTCATCGATGGAGAAATGCCCTTCCTGAGTAACGACTCCCTCCTCTTCCTCGATGTGCTGGGTAAGGCGTGGAATGAGCAGGTTGATCTGCTGGTAAAGCTTGGAGCTGTCTTCAGCCTGGCCGGAAATGATCAGCGGCGTGCGCGCTTCGTCGATCAGGATGGAGTCGACTTCGTCGATCACAGCGAAGTTGAGTTCGCGCTGGTTCTTTTCCTGCAGGCTGAACGCCATGTTGTCACGCAGGTAGTCGAAGCCGAACTCGTTGTTGGTGCCATAGGTGATGTCGGCGGCGTAGGCTGCACGCTTTTCTTCCGGCGGCTGGAACGGGGTGACGATGCCGACCGAGAGGCCGAGGAATTCGTACAGCGGGCGCATCCAGTTGGCATCGCGTCGCGCCAGGTAGTCGTTGACCGTGACTACATGCACACCTTTGCCGGCCAGCGCATTGAGGTAAACGGCCAGGGTAGCCACCAGGGTCTTGCCTTCACCGGTACGCATCTCGGCGATGCGCCCTTCGTGCAGGGTCATGCCACCGATCAACTGCACATCGAAGTGGCGCATGCCCATGACGCGCTTGCCCGCTTCGCGGCAGACGGCGAATGCTTCGGGGAGGATCTGATCGAGGGTTTCGCCTTTCTCGAGACGGGCCTTGAACTCTTCGGTCTTGCTCCGCAGTTGCTCGTCGGAGAGCGACAGCATCTGCTCTTCGAG
>DNMQ01000397.1 GCA_003488145.1 Pseudomonas sp. | reverse complement strand
ATGCCCTTGGCCTTGAGGTGATGGATGATCTGCTTGATATCGCCCACCGAAATCGGGTCCACACCGGCAAAGGGTTCATCAAGCAGGATGAACTTCGGTGCGGTGGCCAGTGCGCGGGCAATCTCCACGCGGCGTCTTTCACCACCAGAGAGGCTCATGCCGAGGCTGTCGCGGATATGGTTTATATGGAATTCCTGCAGTAGGCCTTCCAACGCCTGCTGACGGCCGTTGCGGTCCAGATCCTTGCGGGTCTCGAGAATGGCCATGATGTTGTCGGCGACCGAGAGCTTGCGAAAGATCGAGGCCTCCTGTGGCAGGTAGCCAATGCCGGCCCGTGCGCGCCCGTGCATCGGCAGGTGGGTGACGTCGTCCTGATCGATCAGCACGCGGCCCTGGTCGGCATTCACCAGGCCGACGATCATGTAGAAGCAGGTGGTCTTGCCGGCGCCGTTGGGGCCGAGCAGGCCGACGATCTGCCCGCTTTCAATGGACAGGCTGACATCGCGCACGACCTGCCGGCTCTTGTAGCTCTTGGCCAGATGCTGGGCTTTGAGAACGGCCATTACTCGGGCTGCTCCGCAGCCTGAGCGTTTTTGCGCGGCTGGATCACCATGTCCACGCGCGGGCGCGGCGTGGTGACATCGGCATTGGTGGCGCGCCCGGCGTTGACGATCTGCCGACGGGTGTCATAGACGATCTTCTCGCCTTCGAAGGTGTTGCCTTCCTGAACGACCTTGGCCTGATCGATGAGCACGATCCGCTCGTTGGCGGCGAAATACTGGATGGTCAGGCCGTAGGCTTTGACGATCTCCTTGTCCACCGCAGGCTTCTGCTCGTAGTAGGCCGGCTTGCCGATGGAGGTGAAGACTTCGACGTCGCCGTTGTCATCCTGGGTAATGGTCACCGTGTCGCCGGTGATCTTCATCGTGCCCTGGGTGATGACCACGTCGCCGCGGTAGACCGCCACGCCCTGTCGGTCGTCCAGTTCGGCGGTGTCGGCTTGAACGCGGATTGGCTGTTCACGATCCTCGGGAAGCGCCCAGGCGCTGGCGCCAAGCCAGAATGCGCTCAAACCGAGCAGGAGGGGGAGAGTCTTAACGCAGCTCATGCTGGCCTCTTACGTTGGACAGCAGGTGCATCCTGCCGTCATCCAGATACGCTTTCATGCCGGTCGCCGTGGTCACGCCATTGGCGGCCTCGATTCTAACGGCTTGGTTTGTCTCGGCATAATCCTTCTCCGGCCACACCGTCAGGCGGCTGGTGGTGAGGATCGTCGGGCGCCCCTTGGCGTCGGTGCGCTCGACCTTGACCTGATCGATCAGCAGTACCTCGTCGCCTTCGGCCGATACTTCGCCGCGCTCACTACGCACGTGCCACGGCAGTTCGGTGCCGCGATAGGACAGCAGATCCGGTTTGGTCAGCAGGCTGATGTCGCTCGCCTTGATGTGCTCGAGTTTGTCTGCGGTCAGTTCGTAGTTGAGCTTGCCGTCGGGCTGATATTGCACCGTGCGGGAATTGATCACATAGAAGTCGACATCAGGCGTTGCGCCACTGGCGACGGACGGCTCCTGCATGAAGCTTTCCGGCCGGATGTTCCAGTAGCCGACCGCCACCAGCAGGGCGGCGATCAGCGTCAGCAGGACAGCGAAGCGCATTTTGCGAAGCATGCAGACCCCTACAGATATGCGTTTTGCGCGGCGGCCAGGGTGCCCTGCGCGCGCATGATCAGTTCGCAGAACTCGCGTGCCGCACCCTCGCCACCGCGGGCCAGGGTAACGCCATGGGCATGTTCACGAACGAAGGTGTCGGCGCTGGCCACGGCCATGCCGAGGCCTACGCGGCGTATCACCGGCAGATCAGGCAGGTCGTCACCGAGATAGGCTACTTCAGAGTAGCTCAGGCCAAGTTCGGTCAGCAGTTCGTCGAGCACGACCAGCTTGTCCTCGCGCCCCTGATAAAGGTGCTGGATACCGAGGTTCTGCGCTCGACGCTCTACCACGGGCGTCTTGCGCCCGCTGATGATCGCGGTGCGCACGCCGGAGTTGATCAGCATCTTGATGCCGTGGCCGTCCAGTGTGTTGAACGTCTTGAACTCGCTGCCGTCGGTCAGGAAATAAAGGCGGCCATCGGTGAGCACACCATCGACGTCGAAGATCGCCAGGCGAATGTCGCGGGCGCGTTGCAGCAGGTGTTCGTGCATTACATCACCCCCGCGCGCAGGAGGTCGTGCATGTTCAGCGCACCAATCGGCAACTCCTGGTCATCGACGACTACCAGCGAACTGATCTTGTGGTCCTCCATGATCTTCAGAGCCTCGGCGGCGAGCATCTCGGCATGGGCGGTCTTGCCGTGCACGGTCATGATCTCGTCGATGCGCGTCTGGCGAACGTCGACTCCCTTGTCCAGCGCACGGCGCAGATCGCCGTCGGTGAAGATGCCGGCGAGTCGTCCATCCGCTTCGACGATGACGGTCATGCCCAGGCCCTTCTGCGTCATTTCCAGCAGGGCGTCGCGCAGCGATGTGCCGCGAGGAACCCTCGGCAAGCGCTCGCCGGTATGCATGACGTGCTCCACTTTCAACAGCAGGCGGCGGCCCAGCGCGCCGCCCGGGTGAGAGAAGGCGAAATCTTCAGCAGTGAACCCACGAGCCTCGAGCAGCGCGATAGCCAGGGCATCGCCGAGCACCAGGCTGGCAGTAGTGGAGGAGGTCGGCGCGAGGTTCAGCGGGCAGGCTTCGATGGCGACGCTGGCGTCTAGATTCACCGCAGCGGCCTTGGCCAACACCGAGTTGGGGTTGCCGGTCATGCTGATCAGGGTGATGCCGAGCCGCTTGATCAGCGGTAGTAGGGTGACGATCTCGCTGGTGGTGCCGGAGTTGGAAAGGGCGAGGACCACGTCGTCCTGAGTGATCATGCCCATGTCGCCATGGCTGGCTTCGGCAGGGTGCACGAAGAAGGCGGCGGTGCCGGTGCTGGCCAATGTGGCGGCGATCTTGCGGCCGATGTGCCCGGACTTGCCCATGCCAACCACGACCACTCGGCCCTTGCAGCCAAGGATCAGCTCGCAAGCCTGCACGAAATCGGCATCGATACGTGCGTTCAACTGCTCAACCGCTTCTATTTCCAGGCGGATGGTGCGTTGTGCGGTTTCGATCAATTGGCTGCTCTGGCTCATGGCTGGCGAGGTCGTCCGATTAAAAGGCGGGGATTATAGCGAGAATCCGTTGCGGGCTCATGGAAAATGTCGGCACATCACTGTGGGTCGGCACAATCAATTTGATCAGCCTGAGCTGAACCGAAGCTGAACGGGGCGTCGCTCGTCATCTGCCGAAACGCTCATCGGTTGGGCGGCCTCTGGCGCGATGCTATAGTGCGCCGCCGAAAACGGTCAGGGCAGAAAGTATCCCAGCGTCATCGGGAGCCGTCTGTTTCGCAGACTGCATGCAAGGAGACCAGATGAGCGCCTGCAATGACTCCGCCGTCGAGCTGAAGGGAGTGACCTTCAAGCGAGGCGAGCGCAGTATTTTCAACGATGTCGATATCGCCATACCGCGAGGGAAGGTTACGGCCATCATGGGGCCGTCCGGTTGTGGCAAGACGACGCTGCTGCGCCTGATCGCTGCGCAGCTGATGCCGTCGCGTGGTGAAGTCTGGGTGGCGGGCAACAATCTGCCGAGCCTCTCGCGCAGCGAGCTGTTCGACATGCGCAAGCAGATGGGTGTGCTGTTCCAGAGCGGGGCACTGTTCACCGATCTCGACGTGTTCGAGAACGTTGCGTTTCCGCTGCGGGTGCATACCAAGCTCCCAGACGAGATGATCCGCGACATCGTGCTGATGAAGCTCGAAGCGGTAGGGCTACGTGGCGCCATCGAGCTGATGCCCGACGAGCTGTCCGGTGGTATGAAGCGGCGTGTCGCGCTGGCGCGGGCGATTGCCCTGGATCCGCAGATTCTGATGTATGACGAACCCTTCGCCGGACAGGATCCCATTGCGATGGGCGTTCTCGTGCGGCTGATTCGCCTGCTCAACGACGCGCTGGGCATCACCAGTATCGTGGTCTCCCACGATCTGGCCGAAACCGCGTCCATTGCCGACTACATCTACGTGGTTGGCGATGCCCAGGTGCTTGGCCAGGGCACGCCGGCGGAGCTGATGGAGTCGAACAATCCGCGCATCAGGCAATTCATGACGGGCGCAGCCGACGGGCCGGTGCCATTCCATTTTCCTGCACCGGC
>DNMQ01000395.1 GCA_003488145.1 Pseudomonas sp. | reverse complement strand
CACTATGGCAATCGCCTGCTCGGCAAGCTCAAGGACACCCGTGTGGGTGGCAAGCAGCTCAAGCTGCGCCGTTATCGCGAAGACTGATTTGCAGTAGGCAAAACGAAAGGCGGGCTCTAGAGCCCGCCTTTTTTATGGTTCTTCGCGGACTCTGGGGGAAGAGCGAGTTGACAGTCAGGGAAGCAGGTAAATTGGCAGTCGCCAAACACACCCTTCACCTGTCCCTGCTGTCGCCGTGCATCCTATTGATCTTGCCTCGTTCTGGCCAGGCTATGACGTCGTTGCCTGCCGTTCATCTGCCAACAACTCCCTTCTGATTGAGCTTGAGCCTCAAGCCGGTTCAGTGCCCAGGTGCGGGCGTTGTGGTCAGCTCAGCCCGTTGATTCACGAGCGCCGGATTCGTCTGGTGCGTGATCGCGATCTGTTCGATCAGCGCGTCCTGCTTCAACTACCCGTGCGCCGAGTCGATTGCCTGAACTGTGGTCGGGTGACCGAGCGGATCGACTGGCTGGAGCCTGCATCTCGCCTGACCCGGCGGTTACGGGTCTGGCTCGAAAGCCTGCTGCGGCTGCTGCCGATCAGCCACGTCAGCCGGCTCACCGGCCTGCACTGGCACACCCTCAAGACGCTCGATAAACGACGCCTGGAAGCCGAGGTAGGCACCTTCGATTCAAGCGGTGTCCGCCGGTTGGTGATGGACGAGTTCGCCCTGCACAAGGGGCATCGCTATGCCACGGTCATCATGGACGCCGAGCGAACACGGGTGCTGTGGGTCGGCCACGGCAACAGCCGTGAGGCGATCCGCCCGTTCTTTGAATTGCTCGGCGAGCACTGCCAGCAGATTGAGGCGGTGGCCATGGACATGAACACGGCTTTCGACCTGGAGGTAAAGCAACATTGCCCGCAGGCCGAAGTGGTGTACGACCTGTTTCACGTCGTCGCGCGCTACGGCCGGGATGTGATCGACCGTATCCGGGTCGACCAGGCCAACCTCCTGCGCGAAGACAAGCCGGCACGAAAGGCGGTCAAGCAGAGTCGTTGGCTGCTGCTGCGAAATCGCGACAACCTGAAGGACGGACAGGCCGTGCAGCTACAGGAACTGCTCGCAGCGAACCAGCCGCTGGCTACGGTCTATGTACTCAAGGATGCCTTGAAGGATGTCTGGTACGCCCCCAGCGTACGAGAGGGTTGGCGACGCTGGCGAACCTGGCTACGACATGCTCGCGAGAGCGGCCTCGCGCCGCTGCAACGCTTCGCTCGCAACCTGCGCAAATACGCCCGAGGCATCCTTGCCAGTGCTCACTTCCACATGCATACCAGCGTCCTTGAGGGTGTTAACAACCGCATCAAGGTGATCAAGCGCATGGCCTATGGATTTCGGGACTCGGAATACTTCTTTCTGAAAATCAAGGCCGCCTTCCCCGGGAAAGCGCGATGAACCAAATGGAATGCCAGCCCGGCCATTACCAGCCACCAGAAGGTCCGGATCGACAGCACCTTGCGGATCGGCTGCTGCACGGGTTCCTGCGAGACCTTGACGGTCTCCGCCGCGCCGCGTGTGGGCTCGCGAATCAGGAAGATGAACACCGCCAGCACCAGCCCGGGCACCGCTGCGATGAAGAAGGGCGCACGCCAGCTGCCGAAGAACTCGACCATGGAACCGATGGTGAAGAAGGCCAGCAGCAGCCCCAGCGGCAGGCCCAGCATGAAGATGCCCATGGCCCGGGCCCGCTTGTGCGCCGGAAACAGGTCGCCGATCAGCGAGTTGGCTGCCGGCGCGTAGCTGGCCTCGCCGATACCGATGCCCATGCGAATCAGCAGGAAGCTCCAGAAGTTCCAGGCCAGCCCGTTGATAGCCGTCAGGCCGCTCCAGGCGGTGAGCCCCCAACCCATTATCTTGCGCCGCGAGCCGAGGTCGGCCATGCGCCCCAGCGGCAGGCCGGCAATGGCGTAGACGATGGTGAAGGCGGTGCCGATCAGGCCGAGCTGGAAGTCGTTGAGGCTCCACTCCAGCCGGATCGGCTCGGCGATGATGGCCGGGATGGTGCGATCGAAGAAGTTGAACAGATTCGCCAGAAACAGCAGAAACAGCACGCGCCAGGCGTTGGATGCTTGGGTGGAAGGCTGCATGACGTCGGTCTCGATTGTTCTTATATGCCGGCCGCAGACCAGCCGGGACTCGACCATGACTCTAGAGTCTGTGCCTGATCCTGTCTCCGAACATCACCTTCGCTTATGCCCCGCGATGGCTCAGCGCCCGCGCCACTCGGCCAGCCAGCCCAGGCCGGCTTCGGTGCCCTGCTCCCCCGGTTTGTATTCGGCGCTCAGCCAGCCCTGGTAGCCGCTGGCCTGCAAGGCCTGCAGCGCTGCGCCGAAGTCCAGCTCACCACTACCAGGCGCGCCGCGGCCCGGGCAGTCGGCGAACTGCACATGACCGATGCGCTCGCCCAGCCGGGTAATGCAGCTGGGCAGGTCCAGCTGCTGGCGTGCCATATGGTAGAAATCCAGTTGCGCCAGGCAGTTGGGGTGATCGACCCGCTGCAGCAGAGCCTCCAGATCCGCCGCGCTGTTGATCAGAAAGCCTGGCATGTCGAGCGGGTTGATCGCTTCGCAGAGCACACGGATGCCGAGCATGTCGAAGGCGTCGGCGGTCTTCCACAGGTTGTGCTCGAGCGTCTCCAGCGCCAGCTCGCGGTCCACGCCCTCGGCGAGGCGGCCCGGCAGCACGTTGACACTGGCCGGTCGAACCATCAGCGCATAGGTAAGCGCCTCCTGCAGAGCCGCGTCGAACGCCTCCTGCCGGTCCGGCACCGCCGCCAGGCCTGGTCCGCCCTGCAGCAGATCGCCGGCGGGCAGATTGATCAGCACCAGCGGCATGCCGGCGCGCTCGAGTTGCTCTTTCAGGCGAATGGCCGGCACTTCGTACGGAAACTGGATCTCCACGCCATCGAAACCGGCGGTGCGGGCGGCGAGGATGCGTTCGGTAAGCGGCAGCTCGGTGAACAGCAGCGATAGATTGGCGGCGATCTTCATTGGTCGCCCTCCCGATACATCTGCACCAGCGTGGCGGGGTCGCGCTCCAGATTGCCCTGGCTGCCGTACAGGCGCATCAGCTGCGCGGCCAGGCCGCTCAAGGGCGTCGCAGAACCCTGCTCACGGGACAGTTTCACCGCAGTGTCCAAGTCCTTGAGCAGGGTGCGCACATGCCATTTCACCGGCTCGAACTCGCTCGCTGCCATCTGCGGGGCAAGAATCTGCAGCGGCCTGGAATCGGCGAAGCCGCCGGCCAGCGCCGGTGCCAGCAGGCTGGCGTCGACTCCGGCACGTTCGGCCAAGGCCACGACCTCGGCGATCACCAGCGCATTGCAGGCGACGATCATCTGATTGCAGACCTTCGTCACCTGGCCGGCGCCGACCCCACCCATATGGGTAAGGCGCTGGCCCAGGTGCATCAGCACCGGCCGTACCCGCTCGACATCCTCGTCGCGTCCGCCGGCCATGATCACCAGGCTGCCGGCTTCCGCGCCCGGCGTTCCACCGGAGACCGGGGCATCGACCCAGCGCATGCCACTGCGAAATTCCAGCTCGGCGGCCATGTCGCGGGTTGCCGTCGGCTCCAGGCTCGAGTGATCGACCAGCAGCTTGCCGGCCTTGCCACCTTCGGCGATGCCGCCCTTGCCGAAAAGCACCTCGCGCACAGCGGCGGTGTCGGCCAGACACAACAGCACAATGTCGGCCTCGGCACAGAGCTCGGCGGGCGTCGCCACCGCCCTGGCCCCAAGCTCTACCAGCGGCTGGCACTTCTCGGGCGAGCGATTCCACACCGCCAGACGATACCCCGCCGCCAGCAGGCGTCGACACATCGGCAGGCCCATCAGGCCGATACCGGCAAAAGCGAGGGTTGGCAGGTCGGACATGAGGCGGCTCCTTGACGAACGAGGTCGTGATTCTAGCGCCGCACCGCCAGGAACGGCCAAACGATGTACCTCCCTCACCCCTCAACTGCTCAATGCTCCCCTACTGCCGCCACAATGCCACTGTGATCGATCCAGCAAATTGCCCGACCAACCGGAACGATCCGCCGTCGAGCGCCTCTGAAGGAGGCCCCGGGGCATCGCCTCGCGCAGACCCATCCGCTCAACGCACGCCTGCCCTTGGCAACGCGCGTGCATCAGAAGACATCGCAGGAAACAAGCAATGGATTTAATTCAGATCATCGTCCTGGCCATCGTGCAGGGACTAACCGAGTTCTTGCCGGTATCGAGCTCGGCTCATCTGATCCTCTTCCCGCACCTGGTGGGTTGGGACGACCAGGGACTGGCATTCGACGTGGCGGTGCACCTCGGCACCCTGGCCGCAGTGGTCTGGTACTTCCGCCTGGAAGTCTTCGGCATGACGCGCGACTGGTTCGCATCGCTAGCCCGCCGCGAGCGGGTAGGTGACAGCCGGCTGGCCTGGGCGGTGATCCTTGGAACGATTCCGGTCGGCATCGCCGGGCTGCTGTTCAAGGACTTCATCGAAGTCCAGCTGCGTTCGCCGCTGGTGATCGCCTGGGCGACCATCGGCTTCGGTCTGCTGCTGTGGTGGTCGGACGTGGTCAGCCGGCGAATCCCGCAACCGCGCGACGAGCACAGCCTGAACTGGAAGGACATCCTGCTGATCGGTTGCGCCCAGGCGCTGGCGCTGATTCCCGGCACCTCGCGCTCGGGCGTGACGATGACCGCCGGGCTGTTGCTGGGCCTGTCGCGCTCCGGCGCAGCACGCTTTTCCTTTCTGCTGTCGATCCCGGTGATCGTGCTTGCCAGCGGGCTGAGCACACTCGACCTGGTGGAAGGCGGGGTAGCGGTTGACTGGACGGCGATGGGGCTGGGTGTGGTGCTGTCGGCGGTGAGTGCCTACCTGTGCATCCACATCTTCCTGAAGTTGCTGGAGCGCGTCGGCATGCTGCCGTTCGTGATCTACCGCTTGATCCTCGGTGTGGTGCTGCTGGTACTGTTCGCCGGCGCCTGAGCGCACCTGCTGATACGTTGAACGCCTTGCCGCGGCTTGCGATCCCTCGCGCTGCCGCGGCGCTGGCCGGAGCGAGGTCGCCCAATCAGCCCTGAGGCAGGTCGATCAGCAGTGGGCCGAGCAGGACAGCTGCGATACGCGCCTCGGTGAACATCTTCTCGGTCAAAGGCACGCTGCGTATTTCTGCGCTGCCAACAGGTTGCGCCTGAATTCGCGCTACCTCTCTGAACGAGTGACCATCTGCCCAGACCATGGTGGACTGACGCTTCTTATCGCACTTCACATTCGCTTCCTTTGCCTGCGGGGGTGGCACATTGCACATATTCGGCCACTACAGATCACTTAGGTTTGGGGCCTGAAAAAAGTTCGTCGTGTTACACGATATTTCTGCAATGGAAATGCGCCAGAAGCGCTCCAAGCGTCCTGTTCAGCTTTCCCTTGGCGCCACACGCCTACCACGCTCTATAATCCGCGCGCTTTTTCCGCTATTGAACCGGAGAACCCTCAATGCTGAAGCGCTCCCTGGCAGCCGTCGCCGGCCTTGCCCTGTCCCTGTCTATTGCTACTACCCACGCCGCTGAAACCCTGCGGGTTTCCGCTATCCCCGATGAAGCCCCGACCGAGCTGATTCGCAAGTTCAAGCCGCTGGGCGAATACCTGGAACAGCAGCTGGGCATGCCGGTGAAGTTCACCCCGGTATCGGACTATGCGGCTGTCGTCGAATCCCTGGCCTCCGACCGCCTCGATCTCGCCTGGCTGGGCGGCTTCACCTTTGTCCAGACTCGTCTGAAGACCGGCGATGCGATCCCGCTGGTGCAGCGCGAGCAGGACGAGCAGTTCACTAGCAAGTTCATCACCGCCGATCCCGAGGTGAAGTCACTGGCCGACCTCAAGGGCAAGACCTTCGCCTTCGGCTCCGTGTCGTCGACCTCGGGTAGCCTGATGCCGCGCTACTTCATGCTCAAGGACGGCATCCAGCCGGAGCAGTTCTTCAAGCGCATCGCCTACTCGGGCGCCCACGATGCCACCGCCGCCTGGGTCGAGGCCGGCAAGGCCGACGCCGGCGTGCTCAACGCCTCGGTGTGGGACAAGCTGGTCGCGGCCGGCAAGGTCGACACCGACAAGGTCCGGGTGATCTCCACTACTCCGCCTTATTACGACTACAACTGGACCGTGCGCGGCAACCTCGAGCCGGCGCTGGTCGAGAAGATCAAGGCTGCCTTCCTCGCCCTCGATCCGGCCAACCCGGAGCACAAGGCGATTCTCGATCTGCAGGCCGCCAGTCGCTTTATCGAGACCAAGCCGGAGAACTACACAGGCATCGAAGAAGCTGCGCGCGCCGCCGGCCTGCTCAAGTGATGCCGCGTAAGCGCCAGCCATGAGCACATTGCAAACACCGCCGGCGCCAGGCCTCGCTGCACAACCGGCGCTGAAGCTGGCCGGCGTGGGCCACACCCACGCCGGCGGCCAGATCGCACTGCGGCGGCTCGACCTGCAGGTCGCGCAGGGTGAACGAGTCGCCATCATTGGCCCGTCCGGGGCCGGCAAGACCACGCTGCTGCGTCTGCTAGCCACGTCGCTCAAGTCAGATCAGGGCGATCTCGAGCTGCTCGGCAAGCGCCCCTGGACGCTCTCGGCGGGCGCTCGCCAACGCCTGCGCAGCCAGATCGGCCTGATCCACCAGACACCGCCGCTACCACCGCGACAGCGAGTGGTGACGGCGGTACTGGCGGGGCGTCTCGGCAAATGGTCGCTAGCCAAAAGCCTGCTCAGCCTGCTCTATCCCCTGGACCGCCAGGGCGCTGCCGAGGCGCTCGGGCGCCTCGATCTTGCCGACAAGCTGTACATGCGCTGCGATCAGCTATCCGGCGGCCAGCTGCAGCGGGTCGGGATCGCCCGCATGCTTTACCAGGCGCCGGAGCTGATCCTCGCCGACGAACCCGTCTCGGCCATGGACCCGGTACTCGCCAGTCACACGCTGGGCGTGCTCAACCGCGAGGCGCAACGTCGCAACGCCACGCTGCTGGCCAGCCTGCATGCAGTGGAGCTGGCACTGGAGCACTTTCCGCGAATCGTCGGCGTGCGTGACGGGCGCATCCTGTTCGACAAGCCTGCCAGCGAAATCGGCCCCGACGAGCTGGCGGCGCTGTATGCCAATGAGCAGCTTCAGCATGCCCCGTCGCCACCTGCTGCAGCGACGCCGCCACTGAACATTCCGCGATGCTGAACCCCGCAGCTGCCCGACACGATCCTGCCGCCGCGCCACGCCTGATGTTGACCCTGCTGGCCGTGGCGCTGCTGTGGCCAGGGGTAAGGCTGAGCGAGCTGGACCTGGGTGTGCTGTTCGACGGCAGCAATGCCGACACCATGGGCACGTTTCTCTCGGCGTTCTGGCCACCGGAGCACAGCGGCGAATTCCTTGGCCTGCTCTGGCAGGCGACACTGGAAACCCTGGCAATCGCCACTGCCGGCATGACCCTGGCCCTGGCTGTCGCCATCCCCTGCGCCCTGCTTGCCACCCGCGTGCTGTCGCTCTCGGCGCTCAGCCGTGGTGGTCGCCCGGCCTGGTGGGCGCAAGCGCTGCGCTGGCCGGTACGCGGCCTGCTGATCGTGCTGCGCAGCATCCCGGAGATCGTCTGGGCGCTGTTGTTCGTCCGCGCCGTAGGCCTGGGGCCGACCGCCGGCGTGCTGGCCATCGCCATCACCTACGCCGGCATGCTCGGCAAGGTCTACGCGGAGATCTTCGAGTCGGTCGACCCGCTACCCGCCCGTGCACTGCTCGGTGCCGGCGCCTCGCGGCTGCAGGCCTTCCTCTACGGCGTGCTGCCGCAGGCCACGGGCGAGATGCTGTCGTACAGCGTCTACCGCTGGGAATGTGCGATCCGCGCCTCGGTGGTGATGGGTTTCGTCGGCGCCGGTGGACTCGGCCAGCAGATGGACCTGTCGATGCGCATGTTCGCCGGCGGTGAAGTCGCCAGCATGTTGCTGACGTTCTTCGCGCTGGTGCTGCTGGCCGACCTGCTGAGCCGAATGCTGCGCTGGAGATTCGCATGAGTCTGCTGTTGCGCCTGCTGATTCCGGCCGGGCTGATCGCGGCCGTGGTGGCCGCCTTTGCCTTCCTGCAGTTGGAAAGCGCCGCGCTGCTCAGCCGAGACGGCCTTACGCAGATGGCCGCCTACGCTTCGGGATTCATGGCGCCGGACCTGTCGCCCGCGCATCTGCAGGCGATCGCTCGCGGCACGCTGGAAACCCTGGC
>DNMQ01000400.1 GCA_003488145.1 Pseudomonas sp. | reverse complement strand
CAAAAGCCGGGGCGATTCAGGGGCTGCGCATGATGCAGAGCGGGGGGGCTTGTCTAAAGCGTCACCAGACCCACCCCCATCGATTGAGATAGCCGATAGCGGTCAGTCGAGTTCGACCATCTCGTAAGCATGGCTGATCTCGACGCCGGCACGACCAAGCATGATTGAGGCCGAGCAGTACTTCTCCGCCGAAAGCTCGACCGCGCGCTTGACCTGGGCCTCCTTCAGCGAGCGACCCTTGACGACGAAACGCAGATGAATCTTGGTAAACACCTTTGGGTCTTCGGATGCACGGTCAGCCTCAACGAAGACTTCGCAACTATCCACAGCCTGCCGCGACTTTTTCAGAATGCTCACTACATCGAAGTTACTGCAGCCACCCAGGCCAAGTAGCAGCATCTCCATGGGGCGTACGCCAAGGTTACGTCCGCCGTTCTCGGGCGGGCCATCCATCACCACGACATGCCCGCTGCCGGACTCGCCAAGGAACATCGCACCGTCTACCCATTGAATGCGCGCTTTCATCGCCAACTCCAATAAAAACAGGGCGGATAGCTTAGCATGGGCCTTTAAATCGACAGCGTCACATACGCGACTAAAGGTGCGTTGACCCACACGTTTCGCCTGTCGCAACTTAACAACTGCTCCGCCTTGGTCTGTTAAGCTCACGAAAGCTGAATGACAGCCACATATAACAATAATCAGTCTTTATTGAATACTTATCCGGGACCCACAGCATGGTAGCTATCTCTCTTACGCCCAAGATAAAGAATATCGACAAGTTGCTCGCCCATTGCCATAGACGGCGGTACACGGCGAAGAGCACGATCATTTACGCAGGCGACCGTTGCGAGTCGCTCTTTTTCATCGTCAAAGGCTCGGTCACCATTCTTATCGAGGATGACGACGGTCGCGAGATGATCATCGCCTATTTGAATGCAGGCGACTTTTTCGGAGAGATGGGGCTTTTCGAGAAAGAAGGGGCGGAAAAGGAACGCAGCGCCTGGGTCCGCGCAAAGACCGAATGTGAAGTTGCCGAACTGAGCTATGCGAAGTTTCGCGAGCTGACCCAGCAGGATCCGGACATCCTCTACGCCCTCGGCAGTCAGATGGCCGAGCGTCTGCGCAACACCACACGCAAGGTCGGCGACCTGGCCTTCCTCGACGTTACCGGCCGTGTCGCGCGTACCTTGCTCGACCTGTGCAAGCAGCCCGACGCCATGACTCATCCGGACGGCATGCAGATCAAGATCACCCGCCAGGAAATCGGCCGTATCGTCGGTTGCTCCCGCGAGATGGTCGGTCGGGTGCTCAAGAGCCTGGAAGCCCAGGGTCTTGTCTATGTCAAAGGCAAGACCATGGTGGTATTCGGCACTCGCTGATCCTTCAGACCGCTACCTGCCAGCGCGCAATGCGCGGGCAGGCGGTCACTCCGGATCGGCAGCGACAGGGGTCGTACGGCCGCGCGAACGATCAGGGTAGAACAGGCGCTGCAGCTCTACGCCAGGTTGCTCGGCGCGCATGAACGCCTCGCCCACCAGGAATGCGTAGACCTGGTTTATTTCCATCAGCTCGACATCGGCACGATTGAAGATCCCGCTCTCGGTCACCACCAGACGATCCTTTGGAATCCGCGGCAGCAGATCCAGCGTGGTTTCCAGATTGACCTCGAAGGTATGCAGGTTGCGGTTGTTGATGCCCACCAGCGGCGTTTCCAGACGCAGCGCACGTTCGAGTTCGGCAGCGTCGTGCACCTCTACCAGCACGTCCAGCCCCTGCTGCTTGGCCACCGCGGCCAGCTCGTGCATGCGCACATCGTCCAGTGCCGCAACGATCAGCAGAATGCAGTCGGCGCCAAGCGCTCGCGCTTCGACCACCTGATACGGGTCGATCATGAAATCCTTGCGGATAACCGGCAGCGAGCAAGCCGCCCGCGCCTGCTGCAGATATTCATCGGCGCCCTGAAAGAAATCGATGTCGGTCAACACCGACAGGCAAGCAGCGCCCCCGGTCTCGTAGCTGGCGGCGATCTCGGCGGGCAGGAAGGGATCGCGAATGACTCCTTTGCTCGGCGATGCCTTCTTCACCTCAGCGATAACCGCAGGCTCCTTGCTGCGCACCCGGCGCTCAAGCGCGGCCGCGAAGCCACGCACCGGATCGGCAGCTGCGGCACGCTGCTCCAGCTCACCCAGCCCGACCTGGCGACTGCGCTGCGCAACCTCCTCGAACTTGCGGGCGATGATCTTCTCCAGAACGGTCGGCACGCTCACTTTTGATTCTCCTGCTTGAATACCGCGGTGAAGGAAACCAGCTCCTCCAGCTTGTCACGCGCCAACCCGGTGCTGAGGGCATCATGCGCCATCTCGACACCCTGCTTCAGGCTGCTCGCCAGATCGGCTGCGTAAAGCGCAGCGCCAGCGTTGAGCACGATCATGTCGGCAGCCTTCTGCCCGTTCTCGCTCTGCCGACGCCCCAGCGCATCGCGGATCAAGGCCAGCGAACCCTGTGCATCCTCGACGTTCAGACCGATCAGGCTCTGACTCTTGATCCCGAAGTCTTCGGGCTGAATGCTGTATTCAAGGATCTCACCATCCTTCAGCTCGGCAACATGCGTCGGCGCGGCGAGGCTGATCTCGTCCAGCCCATCCTGCGCATGCACCACCAGCACATGCTTGCTGCCCAGACGCGCCAGCACTTCGGCCATCGGCCGGCACAATGCCTTGCTGAACACGCCAAGCACCTGATGGCGGACGCCGGCCGGGTTGGCCATGGGGCCGAGGATATTGAACAGCGTACGTAGACCGAGTTCGCGGCGCGGGCCGGCCGCGTGCTTCATGGCGCCATGATGGGCCGGGGCGAACATGAAGCCGACGCCGACCGTATCGACACTGCGCGCCACCTGCTCGGGCGTCAGGTCGAGGAAGACCCCGGCCGCCTCGAGCAGATCGGCGCTGCCGCTCTTGCCGGATACTGCGCGGTTACCGTGCTTGGCGACCTTGCCGCCAGCGGCCGCAACGACGAACGAGGCGGCAGTGGACACGTTGAAGATATTCATGCCGTCGCCACCGGTGCCACAGGTGTCGACAAGCTTGTCGGTGTCGAAACGCACCGGGGCGGCAAGCTCACGCATGACCTGCACAGCGCCGACGATCTCGTCGATGGTTTCGCTCTTCATGCGCATGCCCATGAGGAACGCACCGACCTGCGCATCAGTGCATTGACCGGTCATGATCTGACGCATCACCGCCTGCATCTCTTCGGTGGTCAGGTCCAGCTGACCGACGATGCGGTTGAGGGCTTCCTTGATATCCATCAGCGCACGCCTCCGGTCTGCTTCAGAAAATTCGCGAA
The DNA here is from genome assembly GCA_003488145.1 of Pseudomonas sp. GTDB lineage: Bacteria > Pseudomonadota > Gammaproteobacteria > Pseudomonadales > Pseudomonadaceae > Stutzerimonas. The sequence continues at coordinate 20,455 of DNMQ01000400.1, read as the reverse complement.
CAGCTCATGGCCCTGTTCGGTGAGGATCGATTCGGGGTGGAACTGCACACCCTCTATATTCAGCGTCTTGTGCCGCAGCCCCATGATCTCGTCGACGGAGCCATCCTCCAGCTGGGTCCAGGCGGTGATCTCCAGGCACTCGGGCAATGTCTCGCGCTTGACCACCAGCGAGTGGTATCGGGTGACGGTCAGCGGATTATTGAGCCCGGCGAACACACCCTGGTCATGGTGAAACACCGGGCTGGTCTTGCCGTGCATGGCCTGCCGAGCACGTACCACATCGCCACCGAAGGCCTGACCGATGCTCTGGTGGCCGAGACAAACGCCGAGAATGGGCAACTTGCCGGCGAAATGACGAATCAGCTCCAGCGACACACCCGCCTCGTTCGGCGTGCACGGCCCCGGCGAGACGACGATCCACTCCGGATTCAGCGCTTCGATCTCAGCCACGCTCAGCTCGTCGTTGCGCACCACCTTGACGTCGGCACCAAGCTCGCCGAGGTATTGCACGACGTTGTAGGTAAAGGAATCGTAGTTATCCAGCATCAACAGCATGATCAGTTCTCCTGCTGGTCGCGTTCGGCCAGGGCCACCGCGCGGAACATGGCGCGGCGCTTGTTCAGCGTCTCTTCCCATTCGAGCGCCGGCTGCGAGTCGGCGACGATGCCGGCACCGGCCTGCACGTGCAGCTCGCCGTCCTTGATTACCGCGGTACGGATGGCGATGGCGGTATCCATGTTGCCGTTCCAGGCGAGGTAGCCGACCGCGCCGCCGTAGACGCCACGCTTGACCGGCTCGAGTTCGTCGATGATTTCCATGGCGCGAATCTTCGGTGCACCTGAGAGCGTGCCGGCCGGCAGGATCGCGCGCAGCGCATCCATCGCCGTCAATGGCGCCTTGAGCTGGCCGGTGACGTTGGAAACGATGTGCATGACATTCGAATAGCGCTCGATGACCATCTTCTCGGTCAACCGCACCGTGCCGGTCTCGGCGACACGACCGACGTCGTTGCGGCCCAGGTCGATCAGCATCAGGTGTTCGGCAAGCTCCTTGGCATCGCTGAGCAGGTCCTGCTCCAACGCCAGATCAGCTTCTTCGTTGGCACCGCGTGGACGCGTGCCGGCGATGGGGCGGACCGTGACCAGACCTTCCTCGACCCGCACCAGCACTTCCGGCGACGACCCCACCACGTGGAAATCGCCGAAATTGAAGAAGTACATGTAGGGCGTCGGGTTGAAGCAGCGCAGCGCGCGGTAGAGATCGATCGGCGCGGCCTTGAACGGGATCGACATGCGCTGGGAAATCACCACCTGCATGCAGTCGCCGGCGAGGATGTAGTCCTTGATGCGGTTGACTGCCTGCTCGTAGTCCTCACGGCTGAAGCTGGAGCGGAAGGTCGGTTCGGCGCCGTTGCTCTTTTCGAAATCCAGGCCCAGACGTGGCGTGATCGACTGGCGCAGCTTCGCCCGCAGCGCTTGCAAGCGAGCCTGGCCCGCCTCGTAGGCGTCCGGCTGCGACGGGTCGACCAGCACGATGCAGTGCAGCTTGCCGGCGAGGTTGTCGAACACCACCACGGCGTCGGAAACCATCAGCAGGATATCCGGTGTGCCCAGCGGATCCGGGTTGGGGCAATTGCCAAGTTTGCGCTCGACATAGCGCACGCTGTCGTAGCCGAAATAGCCCACCAGCCCGCCGTTGAAGCGCGGCAGGCCTTCGACCGGCGCGACGCGGTAGCGCTGCTGGAAGGATTCGACGAAGGCCAGCGGGTCCTCGACCTCGCAGGCCTCGGTCTCGATGCCATCGGTGGTTACGCTGATGCGGTAGTCCCGCACGCGCAGCACGGTGCGACATGGCAGGCCGATGATCGAATAGCGCCCCCACTTCTCGCCGCCCTGAACGGATTCGAGCAGGTAGGAGTTCGGCGCATCGGCTAGTTTCAGGTACAGCGACAGCGGCGTGTCGAAGTCGGCAAGGGTTTCGAACGACAGAGGGATGCGGTTATGGCCTTCGGCGGCCAAACGCAGGAATTCTTCGCGGGTCATGTCAGCCTCGTGGTCTGAGGAGGGTTCGAACGAACAACGGCAAACGCGCCGGCCTGGCCGGCAGGAAAAGTCAGGCGCGCCAGCGCCAACGGGCCAGAGCCTTGATGACTTTCATCCATTGTCTGCGGGTGAGCACCACGAGCTGATCTCTTCGGTGTGTCAAAAAGAGTCCGGCCACACTAGCGCAGCCCCGGAGCCGAAGCAACCAGCTCGCGCAGGTCGTCGAGCACCAGCGCCGGCTGCTCATCCGCGATGGGCTCGCCGTGGTTGTAGCCGTAGGTAAGCGCGACACAGCATACTGTCGCGGCCTTGGCAGCCCGTACGTCGTTGCGTGAGTCCCCAACGAACAGCGATTCGCCGGGCGCAACGCCCGCCTTGTCCATCACCCAGAACAGCGCCGCCGGATCGGGTTTCTGCTGCGGCAAGGTATCGCCGCCGACCAGCCAATCGAAGTAACCGGCCAACCCCTTTTCCTCCAGCAGTGGTTCGATGAACTGCGCCGGCTTGTTGGTGATGATCGCCAATTTCACCTCGCGCTCGCGCAGCCAGTCCAGGCATTCACGAACGCCCGGATAGACAGCCGTCAGCTCGTGGCCGCCGGAATATGCCTGCATGAACAGCGCCAGCGCCTCGTCGGCCAACTCGTCGCTTACACCTTCATGCTCCAACTTACCGGCCAATGCGCGACGCACCAGCACGCGCGAGCCGTTGCCAACCCAGTCGCGCACCCGGGCAATGCCGGCAGGCTCGCGGCCGAGCAGCATCAACACCTTGTCCACCGCCGCGGCCAGGTCCGGCACCGAATCCATCAAGGTGCCGTCCAGGTCGAACATCACCAGCCGTGGCAATTTGCCGTCGAACAGTTGCTCCAGGCGGGTCATGGCCGGGCAAGCGCTAGCTCGGCGCGCATCTGGTCGATCACGGCTTTGTAATCCGGCTGGTTGAAGATCGCCGAGCCGGCAACGAAGGTATCGGCGCCCGCCGCAGCGATTTCGCGGATGTTCTTCGGATTGACGCCACCATCGATCTCCAGGCGAATCTCGCGACCGCTGGCGTCGATCAGCGCACGCGCTTCGCGCAGCTTGTCCAACGTGTTAGGAATGAATTTCTGTCCGCCGAAACCCGGGTTGACGCTCATCAGCAAGACCATGTCGACCTTGTCCATGACGTACTTGAGCACGTCCAGCGGCGTGGCCGGGTTGAACACCAGGCCGGCCTTGGCACCGCCGTCCTTGATCAGCTGCAGCGAACGGTCGATGTGCTCCGAGGCTTCCGGGTGAAAGGTGATGTAAGTCGCGCCGGCCTCAAGGAAGTCGCCGATCATGCGATCCACCGGCTTGACCATCAGATGCACGTCGATGGGCGCGGTCACGCCGTGCTTGCGCAGCGCCGAGCAGACCATCGGGCCGATGGTCAGATTGGGCACGTAGTGATTGTCCATCACATCGAAATGGACGATGTCGGCGCCAGCGGCCAGCACGTTGTCCACTTCCTCACCCAGACGGGCGAAATTGGCGGAAAGAATCGAAGGGGCGATAGCGAACGGCTGCATGACGACCTCGGGTAGCACGGCGGAATGCCGCGCATTGTACCCGAGGGTCAGGATTGCGGCGCGCCTGACATCCATTGCGGATGCCGGCGAGCCGCTAGGTCGGATCAGGTCAGCTCGTCGAAGCACTCTGCGATGATCGCCAATCCGCGGTCGAGCAGCTCGTCCTCGGCAGTCAGCGGCACCAGCACCCGCAGCACGTTGTAGTAGGTGCCACAGGACAGCAGGATCAGGCCCTTGTCCCGCGCCCGGGCGACGATCTGCGAGGTCAGGGCGGCAGCCGGTCGCGCATGATCGCCGTCCTCGAACAGCTCGATGGCGATCATCGCGCCCAAACCGCGCACCTCGCCGATCTCCTTGTGCTTGGCCTGGATTGCCTTGAGGCCCGTGGTCAGCCTCTCGGCTACCGCCTTGCAGCGGTCGAGCAGCTTCTCTTCCTCGAAGACTTCCAGCACCGCCAGCGCCGCGGCGCAGGACAGCGGATTGCCGGCGTAGGTGCCGCCCAGGCCGCCGGGGGCGATGGCATCCATGATCTCGGCTTTGCCACAGACGCCGGCAATCGGGAAACCACCGCCAACAGACTTGGCGAAGGTGGTCAGGTCGGCGACCACGCCCATCTGTTCCATGGCGAAGAAGGTGCCGGTACGCCCGGCGCCGGTCTGCACTTCGTCGGCGATCAGCAGGATGCCGTGTTCGTCGCACAGTGCGCGCAGGCGAGCCATGAAATCCTTCGGCGCGACGTTGAAGCCGCCCTCGCCCTGCACCGGCTCGATGATGATCGCGGCGATGTCGCGTGGCTCGGCGTCGTTCTTGAAGATGCGCTCGATGCTGGCGATCGAGTCATCGACGCTGACGCCATGAATGGCGCAGGGGTACAGCGCACGGAAGATACCGCCGGGCATCAGGCCCATTCCAGCGGAGTACGGCGCGACCTTGCCGGTCAGCCCCAAGGTCATCATGGTGCGGCCGTGATAGGCGCCGGTGAAGGCGATCACGCCGGCCCGCCCGGTGGCGGCGCGGGCGATCTTTACCGCGTTTTCCACCGCCTCGGAGCCGGTAGTGACAAGCAGGGTCTTCTTGGCGAAGTTGCCCGGCACCCGCGCGTTGATCTTCTCGCACAGCTCGACGTACGGCTCGTAGGCCAGCACCTGGAAGCAGGTGTGGGTCAGCTTGTGCAGCTGCTCCTCCACCGCCTTGACGATTTTCGGGTGCAGGTGTCCGGTATTCAGCACGGCAATGCCGCCGGCGAAGTCGATGAATTCGCGGCCTTCGACGTCGACCACGCTGCTGTTCTTCGCGTGGTCGGCAAAGATCGGGTGGATCTGGCCGACGCCACGCGGGACGGCGGCGACACGGCGTTGCATCATGGATTCGTTGGTCTTGCTCATAAGCTCCTCGGTAGCCGCTCATCGTCGGCACGGGTCATGAAGAACGCCAGGAAGCGGGCGCGGCAGCATACGATGATCGACTGCCGCGCTATCCGGAGCGTTCGGATTACAGTAAAACTCCGTGCATTATTTTGCACGCCTGTTTTAGGCCGCTGGTGTCAGATACCGCCCAGGCACAGGTATTTGATTTCCACGTATTCATCCAGGCCGTACTTCGAGCCTTCACGGCCCAGGCCGGAGGCCTTCATCCCGCCGAACGGCGCCACCTCGGTGGAGATCACCCCGGTGTTGATACCCACCATGCCGTACTCCAGCGCCTCGGCGACACGGAACACCCGGCTCAGGTCGCGGGCGTAGAAATAGGCGGCGAGGCCGAACTCGGTGTCGTTGGCCTGGCGGATCACCTCGTCCTCGTCGCGGAAGCGGAACAGCGGCGCCAGCGGACCGAAGGTTTCTTCTCGCGCCACGGCCATCTCGGCAGTGACGCCGCCCACCAGCGTCGGCTCGAAGAAGTTGCCGCCCAGTGCATGGGGTTTGCCGCCGGCCAGCAGGGTGGCGCCCTTGTCGAGGGCGTCCTGCAGATGGCGCTGAACCTTGGCTACGGCCGCGGCATCGATCAGCGGACCGGTGGTGACGCCCTCCTCCGCACCGTTGCCGACCTTCAGCCGCGCCACCGCAGCGGCAAGCTTGGCGACGAAGGCGTCGTAGATGCCGTCCTGTACGTAGATGCGGTTGGCACAGACGCAGGTCTGCCCGGCGTTGCGATACTTGGAGATCATCGCGCCCTCGACCGCCGCATCCAGATCGGCGTCGTCGAAGACGATGAAGGGTGCGTTGCCGCCCAGCTCCAGTGAGAGCTTCTTCAGCGTCGGCGCGCACTGCTGCATCAGCGTGATGCCCACCGCGGTCGAGCCGGTGAACGATAGCTTGCGCACGATGGGGTTTTCGCAGAGTTCTGCGCCCACTTCGCGGGACGTCGCCGCATCGGCGGTGATCACGCTGAACAGTCCGGCCGGAATGCCCGCGCGCTCGGCCAGTGCCGCCAGCGCCAAGGCCGAGAACGGTGTCTGCGGCGCTGGCTTGAGCACCATGGCGCAGCCGGCGGCCAGCGCCGGGCCAGCCTTGCGGGTGATCATCGCGCTGGGGAAATTCCACGGAGTGATCGCGGCGGTGACGCCAACCGGCTCCTTCTGCACCAGGATGCGCTTGTCGCCGGCGTGGGCTGGGATCACGTCGCCGTAGAGGCGCTTGCCCTCCTCGGCGAACCATTCGAGAAAGGATGCGGCGTAGGCCACCTCCCCCCGGGCCTCGGCCAGCGGCTTGCCCTGTTCGGCGGTCATGATCCGCGCCAGGTCTTCCTGGTTCTCCAGCATCAGTTCGTACCAGCGGCGCAGCCGCGCCGCGCGCTCCTTGGCGGTGAGCGCACGCCAGGCCGGCTGTGCCGCCCGGGCCGCCTCGATGGCGCGACGGGTTTCACCGCGCCCCATGTTCGGCACCGCGCCGATCAGCTCGCCGGTGGCCGGATTGAAGATTTCGGTACGCGCGCCACTGTCGGCCTCGCACCACTCACCGTTGAGATAGGCGGTTTGGCGCAACAGATCGGGTTGCCCAAGTTGCAGAGTCATGTGCGTATTCCGTCAGGCAGGTTGTTGAGTGCGCAGCTTCTCGGCGCGGCCACGCAGCCACTCCAGAGTCAGCAGCAGGGCGATGGAGAAGCCGATCAGCAGAGTCGCCGCGGCGGCAATGGTCGGGCTGAGGTTCTCCCGTATACCGCTGAACATCTGCCGCGGCAGGGTTATCTGCTCCGGGCCGGCGAGGAACAGCGTCACCACCACCTCATCGAACGAGGTGGCGAAGGCGAACAGCGCGCCGGAAATCACCCCCGGCGCGATCAGCGGCAGGGTCACGCGGAAGAACGCGGTCAGCGGTGATGCGCCGAGGCTGGCCGCAGCGCGCACCAGGTTGTAGTTGAAGCCCTGCAGCGTCGCGGAGACCGTGATGATCACGAAGGGCACGCCGAGCACCGCGTGCACGAGGATCAGCGACAGGTAGCTGTTGCCCATGCCCAGCGGTGCGAAGAACAGGTAGCTGGCCACACCGATGATCACCACCGGCACCACCATCGGCGAGATCAGTATGGTCATCAGCAGCGCCTTGCCGCGAAATTCCGCGCGGGTCAGGCCGACCGCCGCCAGGGTGCCGAGCACCACAGCGAGAAAGGTCGCGGCGGGCGCGATGAGCATGCTGTTCTTCAGCGAGCGCATCCAGTCGGCCGAGCTGAACAGCGCCTCGTACCAACGCATGGAAAAGCCCTGCAAGGGATAGACGAGGAACGAGCCGGAATTGAACGACAGCGGCACGATGACCAGCACCGGCACGATCAGAAACAGCAGCACCAGGGCGCAGAGGATGCGCAGCGCGTAGTACCAGGCCCGTTCGACGGGTGACATATAGGGGCTCAGCATGAAAGGTTCTCCTGCCCGGCATGAAGACTCTGAAAAGGCGGCCGCGCCGCGACGTGCGTCATCTCAACCCAGCCGCAGGCGGCTGGCACCGACCAGCCAGCTGTAGATGACGTACAGCAGCATGGTGGCGAGCAGCAGCAGGCCGCCCAGCGCCGTGGCCATGCCCCAGTTGATGGTGGTGTTGGTGTAGAAGGCGACGAAGTAGCTGACCATCTGATCGTTCGGGCTGCCGAGCAGCGCCGGGGTGATGTAGTAGCCGATGGAGATGATGAACACCAACAGGCAACCGGCACCGACGCCGGCAAGGGTCTGCGGAAAGTACACCCGCCAGAAGCTGGCGAACGGATGACAGCCCAAGGACACCGCGGCGCGCATGTAGCTCGGCGAGATGTTCTTCATCACGCTGTAGATCGGCAGGATCATGAACGGCAGCAGGATGTGCACCATGGCGATGTAGACGCCGGTGCGGTTGAACACCAGCTGCAGCGGCTCATCGATCAGACCCATCTTCAGCAACGCACCATTAATGAGGCCGCCGGACTGCAGCAGCACGATCCACGCCGCCACGCGCACCAGAATCGAAGTCCAGAACGGCAGCAGCACCAGGATCATCAGCAGGTTGCTCTGCCTCGCCGGCAGGTTGGCCAGGAGATACGCCAGCGGATAGGCCAAGAGCAGGCAGATCGAGGTGATCACCAGGCCCATCCAGAAGGTGCGGGCAAAGATGTCCAGATATACCGCCTGATCCGGCGAGACCTTGGCCAGCTCACCCAGCTCGTCGATGCGGTGATCCAGCGCCGCCAGCAGGTAGTAGCCGGTCACCGCACTGTCGTTGCGCTGGATCACCTGCCAGAACGCCGGATCGCCCCAGCGCTCGTCGAGGGCTTCCAGTGCCTCCTGATAAGAGGCTGGTGTCTCGCGAAAGGGCATCGCCCGCGCAGTCTTGGTCAGCAGGCTGCGATAGCCCGCGAGCTCCATGTTCAACCGCTTGGACAGATCGCCCAGGCTCTGTTCACGGCGCGCCTGATACAGATCCTCGGCCAGCGCCTGATAGGCCGGATCCGCTGGCAGCCCACGACCATCCCATTCGGCCAGCGCCGCCAGCGTGCGTGGCAGCGTGTTCACCACCTCGGGGTTCTCGACGCTGCGCCAGAGCAGCGAGGCGATGGGTACCAGAAAGGTCAGCAGCACGAACAGCAGCAGCGGCAGGATCAGCGCCTGCGACTTGAGCTTGTTCACCCGTTCGGCCCGTGCCAGACGCTGTTTCAGATTGGGCTCGGCGATCTCGTTCGCCGGCAGGGATATTGCTGTGGCCATGAAGACTCCGCGATTCGTTCCGATAGCTGGGACCGGCCCCGCCGATGCGGCGGGGCGCTCAGGTCAGCGTGCTGCCCAGGCGTTGAAACGCTGTTCGAGCTGCTCGCCGTAGTCGGCCCAGAAGGTCACGTCCATCGCCACCTGGTCGGCGATGTTCTCCGGCGCGGTGGGCATCTGCGCCAGGCGCTTTTCATCCAGCAACGAAACGGCCTGGGTATTCGCCGGGCCGTAGGCGATGTTCTCGGCATAGGCCTTCTGCTGCTGCGGCTCGACGGTGAAGGCGATGAACTTGCGTGCCTGCTCCTGGCTCTTCGCGCCCTTGGGGATAGCCCAGGAATCGAAGTCATAGATGCCGCCGCTCCAGACGATCTGCAGGTTGCTCTCGTTCTGCACGGCTGCGATGCGGCCGTTGTAGGCGCTGCTCATTACCACGTCGCCGGAGGCGAGGAACTGTGGCGGCTGCGCGCCGGCTTCCCACCACTGAATGTGCGGCTTGAGCTGATCGAGCTTTCTGAAGGCGCGGTTCTGGCCGTCCTTGGTGGCCAGCACCTTGTAGACGTCCTTGACCGGCACGCCGTCGGCCATCAGCGCGAATTCAAGGGTGTACTTGGCGCCCTTGCGAAGGCCGCGCTTGCCGGGGAATTTCTCGGTATCCCAGAAATCCGCCCAGCTGGCCGGCGCGCTTTTCAGCTTGTCGGCGTTGTAGGCCAGCACCGTCGACCAGACGAAGAAACCGACGCCGCACGGCTGGATCGCGCCTTCGACGAAATCGTCCGGATTGCCGACGATGCCCGGGTCGAGTTCCTCGAACAGCCCTTCGTCGCAGCCGCGGGACAGTTCCGGTGACTCCACTTCCACCAGGTTCCAAGACACGCTGTTGGTGTCGACCATTGCCTTGACCTTGGCCATTTCGCCGTTGTACTCGCCGGCGATGATGCGCCCGTGCCCCGCCGCGTCCCACGGCTCGTAGAAGGCCTTGACCTGGGCCTGCTTGTTGGCACCGCCGAAGCTCACCGCGGTGAGATTCTCGGCAGCCGCGTGTCCGGCACAGACGAGTCCGAGCGCCAGCGCGGACAGTTTCAGGTAGTTGCTCATACCAGTTCGCTCCTTGATGCAGTTGTGTGGTTTTTTCCAGGCATCGCCTCAGGCCGCCTGCAGCGGGTCGAGCGCACGAACGTGCTCGACATGCCAGCCGATCGGGACCACGTCGCCGACCCGCAGGGCGCTGTCGAACTCGGCGATCGGCTGTTTGACGAAGAAGTCGTTGACCCCGCATACCTCGAGACGGATACGAATGTGATCGCCGAGGTAGATGAACTCGGCAACGCGCCCGGTGAAGCGATTCGGGCAGTTGGCACTGGCTCCGTTGAGCAGCACCCGCTCCGGGCGGATCGACAGGCTGACCGGCGACCCCGTCGCGCCGACGTTGACCGCCAGCGCCTCGACGGTTTCGCCGCGGCCGAGCTTGACCGTGCAGCTATCACCACGGCGGTCGAGCAGATGCGCCGGCAGGCGGTTGTTCTCGCCTAGGAAGTTGGCGACGAAGGTGTTCACCGGCTTTTCGTAAAGGGTGCGCGGGTCTTCGATCTGCTGGATCTGGCCCTGATGGAACACCGCCACCCGATCAGACATGGTCAGCGCCTCGCCCTGATCGTGGGTGACGTACACCACGGTGACGCCGAGGCGTTCGTGCAGGTGCTTGATCTCCATCTGCATCTGCTCGCGCAACTGCTTGTCCAGCGCGCCCAGGGGTTCGTCCATCAGCACCAACTGCGGCTCGAACACCAGCGCCCGGGCGAGGGCAACACGCTGTTGCTGGCCACCAGAGAGCTGCGCCGGATAGCGATTGCGGAAACCCTCCAGCTGGACCATCGCCAGCGCGCGCTTGACCCGCTCCTTGATGTCCGGCTTGGCCATGCCGCGCACGCTGAGCGGAAACGCCAGGTTCTCCGACACGGTCATGTGCGGAAACAGCGCGTAGTTCTGGAACACCATGCCCATGTCGCGCTTGTGCGGTGGCACGTTGTTGATCGCCCGGCCATCGAGGAGGATTTCCCCCGCCGTGGGCGTCTCGAAGCCAGCCAGCATCATCAGGCTGGTGGTTTTGCCCGAGCCGGACGGCCCGAGCAGGGTGAGGAATTCGCCGCGGCGGATGTCCAGATTCAGATCCCTGACGATCAGCGACTCACCGTCATAGCTCTTCTGGATGCCGCGAAAGCTCACCAGGATATCGTTCGCCGTTGACTCGACCATGCTGCTGCACCTGCGTAACCGTTGAACCGTGGCCACAGCGTAGAAGCGCAGCGGCGGCGGAAAAATCGGTACAGCGGAGCGATTGGCCTAGGCGTGAGGGAGAGTCGCGTGTAGGGAACGCCCTACACGGCGGGTCGGCGGCTGGCGTTCAGACCAGCTTGTGTTCCATGGCATAGCGCACCAGATCGGCCACCGAATGCGCCGCCAGCTTCTGCATCAGGCGGGCCTTGTGGGTGCTGATGGTCTTGCTGCTCAGCGCCAGCTTGCCGGCAATGTCGTTTACCGAATCGCCCTGCACCAGCCGTTCGAACACCGAGTATTCGCGTTCGGAAAGCAGCGCGTGGGGCGGCCGCGAATCGGTCAGGCCAACCTCGAAGACCATGCGATCGGCCAGCGCCGGGTCGATGTAGCGCCCGCCACCGGCCACCTTGCGCAGGGCGGTCAGCAGTAGCGCTGGCTCGCTATCCTTGGTCGCGTAGCCGGCAGCGCCGATCTTCAGCGCCCGCGCCGCCATCTGCGCTTCGTCGTGCATCGACAGCACCAGTACCGCCGGCGGCTGGTTCAGCGCGCGAATCCGTGGAATCGCCTCAAGGCCGTTGACGCCGGGCATGGAGATGTCCAGCAGGACCACATCGCAACTGATCTGGCGCAACTGGTCGAGCAACTGCTGGCCATTGGCAGCCTCGCCGACCACCTGCATGTCACGCGCCATGCCGATCAGCTGCTTGATGCCCTCGCGGACGATGGTGTGATCTTCGGCGACCATGACCCTGATCATGTCGGCAATGCTCCAGTGCTTGCGGCTGATGGAAGCGGCACCGGGTCCAGTGGAACCCGCGCCGTGATGGTGGTGCCCTCGCCGGGCTGGCTGTCGATTATCAGTTGCCCGCCGAGCATCTGCACCCGCTCGCGCATACCGACCAGGCCGAACGAACTGCCGGCGCCGCGCGCGGCCACAGGAAAACCGCAACCATCGTCGCTGACGCGCAGACAGAGCATGTTGCCTTCGAGCAGTAACTGCACGCTGACCGTCTGCGCCTGGGCGTGACGCATCACGTTGGTCAGCGACTCCTGAAGAATGCGGAACAGGCCGATGGCTTTCGCGTTACCCAGCAACGGCGGGCATTCCGGCACTTCGACCAGACAAGCCACTCCGCTGCGCTCCTCGAAGCGCCGCGCCTGCCATTCCACGGCCGAGGCGATGCCCGCATCGAGAATCGGCGGGCGCAGCGCGGTAGCGACATCACGCACCCGCTGGAACAGCTGGGCGATCAGCCGCTTCATGCTTTCCAGCCGCTGCGCCAGGGCCGGGTCGAGGTCGGCGAAGCCCAGCTCGCACATCGAGGTTTCCAGCTTGAGTACGGTCAGCACCTGGCCCAGCTCGTCGTGCACTTCGCGGGCAATATGCGCCTTCTCTTCCTCGCGTACGGTCTCCAGGTGCGCGGCCAGCTCGCGCAACTGCACACGCGAGGCATCCAGCTCCAGCTCGATGCGCTTGTTGTCGGTGATATCCCAGACGATGCCGTCCCATACCTGGCGGCCATCCGGCTGGCCGCGCACGGAGGCGCGGATATCGGCCCAGCGCACGTCGCCATCGCGGTTGAGAATGCGCCCCTGCCAGCGCCAGTCCTGGCTTTTCTCCAATGCCAGCTGCTGGCTGGCCCAGTAGCCTGCCTCGTCATCGGCGTGCACCAGGCTGCGGATGCCAAGTCCCGGCTGCAGCAAGCGCTCGGCGGAATAGCCCACCAGGCGCTGACTGGCTTCGCTGATATAGGCCACTCGCACCGGTTCCTGCGGCCCGTCCCGCTCCAGGCGGAACACCAGCCCGGGCACGTTGCCGGCCATTGCCTTGAGACGCGCCTCGCTTTCCTGCAGCTGGGCGCTGGCGCGCCGGCGCTCGGTAATGTCGGCGAGAAACACCACCAGATATTCACGGCTGCCGAAGCGCAGAAAACTGTAGGTGACGGCCGCCGGAAAGCGCTGGCCGTCAGCGCGCAGCCATTCGCATTCGTGTACCTGGCGATCATCCTCGCCCGTGCGGGCAGCGCGCCAGCGCGCGAGCCAGGCATCCATGCCCAGCGCCGGGTCGAATGTTTCCAGCGGGTGATCCAGCAGTCCGCCGGAGGAATGCCCGAGCAGCACCTCGGCGGCCTGGTTGGCGTAACGCACGCGGCTGTCCCAGTTGAGCCAGAGGATGCCGACGGTGCTGTGATCCAGACAAAACTGCGTCAAACGCTGCGCTTCTTCGGCCGCCTCGCGCAGCTCGATATCGCGCCGGGCGGTCTTCAGCCGGCTTTCCAGCAGGCCATGCTGATGGCGCTGCCAGGCCAGCATCAGCAGGCAGGCCAGCAACAACACGCCGAGCAAAAGGCTGAGACTGCGCCAGTAGCTGACCTCGCGACCGAGGTCGATGCTGCGGGTCTTGAGCCACTGTTCCTGCAGCTGACTGAATTCCCGCGCCGGAAATTGCCGTATCGCCGCCTCGAGCACGGCGGCAAGTTCCGGGCTGTCACGCCGCGAGGCGATACGCAGAAGCTGCGGGTTGCCCAGATCACCCACCACCGCCAGCGAGTCGTACTCCACCTGCTGCGAAAGGCGGCCGAACACCGGCTCGTCAATGACGGCATAGCTTGCCTTGGCTTCCAGTACCTGGCGCAGCGCATCGCCCTGGCTGGTCGCGGTCAGCACGGTGATATTGGGATAGTTGCTGGCGAGGAACTCGGTGATCGGCCCCGGCCCGACGGCGGAGACCAGCTCGCTCGGGTGCAGATATTCAAGATCGATTGTACGCGGGCCGCCACGATCACCGACGAGCAGGCGCGGGATACGCAGAAAGGGATCGCTATATCGCCACAGCCGCAAGCCTGCCGGCGTCTGCCGTAAGCCGGGGGCCACATCGATCAAGCCCTCCCGAGCGGCCTTCTCCAGCGCGGCCTCGTCATTGAAGCGGCGCCACTGCAGGCGCACACCGAGGTCGGTCGCCAGCTGCTCCATCAGCCGCACATGAAACCCTGACAGGCGCCGCTGGCGCTGGTCATACTCGGCATAGGGCGCGCCCATCACCACCCCGACCCGCCACTCCGGATGCTGCTCCAGCCAGGCGCGGCTATCGTCGTCAAGCGACACGGCACTAGCCGCGAAAGGCAGCGTCAGGCCAAGGAGGAGAAGGAAACGCAGGTATAAGGCGAGCATATATTCACGCAATTGATGGGCGTGCCGACACGCTGTTGTAATGCATAACCCCTGCCGGCGCCAGCGTGGTACCGGCATCCATAGCGGAGACAATCCATGCGTCGCTTGTCTGCTTTCGTGCTTTTGTTCGGCGTCGCGCTTGGCGGCGGCGTGCCGTACATCGCAGCGGCGCAGGAACCGGAGGCGCCTCAGGAAGCACCGGCGGAGGAGCCAGCAGCAACGCCACGACCATCGCCACAAACTCGTAGCGAGGCGCTGGCCGCAGGGCTGCAACGACAGCTCGAGGCCGCCGCCCAGCTGCAGCTCGGCGACGAGGACAAATTCCTCGCGCTCTGGCACCCGGCCAATACTGCGAAGGCCCGCGGCGTGCTCGTCATTATGCCGAGCGAAGGCGAAACCGCCGATTGGCCACGCGCAATCGGCCCGCTACGGCGCGGCCTTCCCGAACATGGCTGGCATACCCTCAGCCTGACACCTGCTGATCCGGCGCTTAGCCCTGGCCCGCGCCCGCCAACGCCAGAAGCCCCGGCTGCGGAAGAGAAGCCCGAAACGGAAGAAAACGCTGAGCCTGACGCCACCGATACCCAGTCGGCCGCGGCGCAAACCACTTCGGCGGGCTACCTGCCTGAGCAGACGGCAGCCACGGACAACGACGAATCGACGCCGACACAAGCCGAGCAGGACACGCCGCCACCAACTCATGCCGAGCGCATGCTGGCGCGCCTGGATGCTGCCATCGAGCATGCGCGCTCACTGCAGGCGTCGACGATTGTTCTGATCGGCCATGGCACCGGCGCCTACTGGGCGAGCCAGTACCTGGCACAGCTTCAGCCAAAGGATGTCGGGCAACTGGTGGTGATCGATCCACGCGCACCGTTGCAGGCGGAACAGCCGCTGGAGAGCCATCTCGCAACGCTACCCGCCGCCATCGGCGACTTCTATACGGGCACCCGAGCAGCCGCAAATCAGCAGGCACTGCAACGGCGCAATGCAGCGCGCCGTGCCGGGCACCCGGACTACCGCCTGGTCGCACTGCCAGGCCTGACCGGTGACCGCAATACCGACCAGGAACAACTGGTGCGTCGCGTGCGGGGCTGGCTGGAGCGCAAGCCGGCACAGTGACGCCCGCTCAGCGAAAGCCGCGGCGCTCGCGAATCAATGCGTAGGCGCTGTGCAGCTCACGAGTGCGCTCGGTGGCGTCGCGCACCTGGGCGGCATTCGCACCAGCCCCCGCCTGCTTGTCCGGATGATGCTTGCTCAGCAGGCGCCGATAAGCGCGCTTGATCAGCTGCGGGTCGGTATCCGGACGCACACCCAGCAGTTGCATGGCCTGCTCGTAAGCACCACCCCGACCGGCCGGCGCCTCCTTGCGTCGGGTCGCGCCCGGATCGAGCGCGGCCACCTCGGCAGCATCCCAACCCAGCCACTTGCCCCAGAGCAGCACCAGCTCGTGCTCGCGTGCGCCCATGCTTCCCTGCGCACGTGCCATGCGCCAGCAGGCCTGGATCAGGCGGCGGCTTTCCTCGCGCTGGCTGCGCAGCCGTTGCAGGGTATCGCGCAAGCCGTCACCGCTCGACTTGCCGCGGTTGAACGCGGCGATGGCCTGCTGCTGCGCGGCGGCATCGAGCCCCTGCCGGCGCATCTCGTCACGTGCGGCCTGGATATGCGCCGGGCTCACGCGACCGCCACTCTTGGCCAGACGCCCCAACAGGAAGAACAGCAAATCCCGGCCTTGCAGCACCGGCTTGCCGGCCAGGCGCGCACGCAGGCTGGCCCAGGAATCGAGTCCCAGACGACGATCGAGCACCTGACCCAGCAGACCGCCGAGCAAAGCCCCCGGAATGCTGGCCAGCAACCAGCCGATCAGCAGCCCCAACAGCGTGATGGGCCAGAACATGTCAGCGTCGCGCCTCCAGTAGTTGCTCGACTTCCGCCAGGCGCTCATGGGTACCCACGTCGATCCAGGCCCCGCCAAAGCACTCGCCGGACACCTGCCCATCTGCCATGGCGCGGCGCAACAACGGCGCCAGCTTGAACGCACCCGGCTGGCAGCCTTCGAACAGCGCAGGATGCAAAACGGAAATGCCACTGTAGGTCAGCGCGTCACCATTGACCTCGGGCTCCGTGACGGCCGATTCGCCCAGCCTGAAATCACCCCTGGGGTGGTGCGGCGGATTGTTCACCAGCACCAGATGCGCGAGCCCGTGAAGCGGCCGTCTCAGCCGGGCGAAATCGTAGTCGGTCCAGATATCGCCGTTGACCACCAGGAACGGCTCATCGCCGAGCAGCCCCAAGGCCCGATGAATGCCGCCGCCGGTCTCCAGCGGCTCGCCCTCGGGCGAATAGCGGATAGCCACGCCGAAAAGACTGCCGTCGCCCAGATAGTCTTCGATCTGCTGGCCGAGCCAGGCGTGGTTGATCACCAGTTCCTCGAAACCCGCGGCGGCCAGCGCACGAACGTGGTACTCGATCAGCGGCACGCCGGCGGCGCGAACCAGCGGCTTCGGCGTGTGCAGCGTCAGCGGGCGCAGCCGCTCGCCCTTGCCGGCGGCCAGAATCATCGCCTTCATGCGTGCGGCGCCTGCGGCAGCTCTGCCAGCAGCTGTTGCAGCTCGGCCAGCTCCGGTCTGCGCGCCAGCACGGCCTCGATATAGGCAAAGAAGCGCGGCACGTCAGCTAGGTAACGCGGCTTGCCGTCGCGATGGCAGATTCGCGCGAAAATGCCGATCACCTTGAGGTGGCGTTGCAGTCCCATCAGGTCACTGGCGCGCAGGAACTCGTCAAGCGATTCGGGCAGCGTCACACCAGCAGCGCGCGCCTTGTGCCAGTAGCCTTCGAGCCAGGCCCGCACCTGCGCTTCCGGCCAGCTGAGAAAGGCGTCCTTGAACAGCGAGGTGATGTCGTAGCTGACCGGGCCGAGCACCGCGTCCTGAAAATCCAGTACACCAGGGTTGGGCTCGCTGATCATCAGATTGCGCGGCATGTAGTCGCGATGCACCAGCACCCGTGGCTGCGCCAGCGCCGAGTCAATCAGCTGCCGACAGATACGCTCCCACGCGCCCTGCTGCGCTTCACTGAAGCTGTGGCCAAGGTGGCGCTGCACATACCACTCGGGGAACAGCTGCAGTTCACGGCGCAGCAGCGCCTCGTCATAGGCCGGCATCGGCTGCGCCACCGGATGCAGCTGGAATTTGAGCAAGGCTTCCACGGCATCCTCGAACAGCTGTTCGGCATTGCTCTGATCGATGACATCCAGGTAGGTCTGGCGGCCCAGATCGGTCAGCAGCAGGAAGCCGCGCTCAAGATCGGAGGCCAGTATCTGCGGCACATGGACGCCCGCTTGATCCAGCATCTGCGCGACCTTGACGAAGGGTCGGCAGTCTTCCTGGGGCGGCGGTGCATCCATCACGATCAGGCTGCGCTCGCCACCCTGCCAGCGGAAATAACGGCGGAAGCTGGCATCGCTGCTGGCCGCAGTGAGCTGCGCCGCCGGCACTTCGCCCCAGCCGCAACGGACGAAGACTTCGGGTAATTGCTGTTCCAGCCAGGCGCTAAGGTCCAGCAGACGTTGATCTTGATGCGGCATCCAGGGGGTCTCCACGGCGCTAGCCGATAGGCGGGTCATGCTTTATTATCCTGCATCTTTCTCAGCCCATCGAGAGGCGTGCGGCCCAGCCGGCCGATGGCTCGCCGCAAGCACGGACCAAAAAACAAGATGGCAGTCAAATACCCCGCGTTTCGTAAAAAATTCCCTCTACTGGTTACTGGCGGTCTGCTTGCATTGCAACCGGTAGCTGTACCTTTTGTCTTCGCAGCCGAACAGTTCGCCTGCCAGCCCGACGCCTCCGGCGGCTGGAACTGCGCGTCCAATGAAGCCAGTCAGACCCTGCCACCGCGCCCGGTACACAGCGGCAGCACCGTGAGCACATCGAGCACCGCCAAGTCGACAAGCAGCAAGGCGCAAGCGCCAACGGCGACGACCAAGCTAGTCACCGAAAGCAAGGGCCGCGCCCTCGCCTCTCGCAGCGCCGATTACAGCCATCTCGACTGGGTTCCGCGCGAGCAACTGACCCCGGCTCAGCTCGCCGAAACCGGTCCTTACTGCGCCGGTACCTATGTCGAGCCCGACCGTCCCGGCAAGTTCGACACCACCCCGATGAGCGAAGCGCCGACCTATGTGTCGGCCAAAGCCACCCGCTACGAGCAGGAACAGGAAGTCGCCACCCTCGCCGGTGACGTGTTGCTGCGTCAGGGCAGCATTCAGGTCGAGGCGGACGAAGCCAGCCTGCACCAGCTGGAAAATCGCGGCGAGCTGACCGGCAATGTGCGCTTCCGCGACCGCGATGCATTGCTGGTCGGCGATCGCGCCGAGATCTTCCTCGACAGCGGCGAAGCCAAGGTGGAAAACGCCGAGTACGTCGTGCATTCCGGCAAGGTGCGTGGCAGCGCGCAATACGCCAAGCGTGAAGAAACCGCGATCATTCGCCTCAAGGACGGTACCTACACCAGCTGCGAGCCCGGCGAAAACAGCTGGCACCTGCAAGGCAACAACGTCACGCTGAACCCCGCCACCGGCTTCGGTTCGGCCACCAACGTCACGCTGCGGGTCAAGGATGTCCCGGTGTTCTACACCCCCTACATCCATTTCCCCATCGACGATCGTCGCCAGTCGGGCTTTCTCATGCCGACCATTAGCACGTCCAGCGATACCGGCCTCGCGCTGTTGACGCCTTACTACTTCAACCTGGCACCGAACTTCGACGCGACGCTGTATCCGCACCTGATGACCGACCGCGGGCTGCTGATGGAAGGCGAGTTCCGCTACCTGACCCGCAGCAGCGAGGGCCAGTTCGGCGTGGCCTACCTGGACGACAGCAACGATGATCGTCATCTGCAGTCCGAGTACGAAGACCAGCGTTGGATGTACAGCTGGCAGAACCGTACGGGGCTGGACTCGCGCCTGCTGGCCGAGGTCGACTATACCGATATCAGCGACCCCTATTACTTCCAGGATCTGGATACCCAGCTGGGCATCAGCCAGCCAGAGTTCCTCGATCAACGCGGTACGCTCTCATGGCGCGGCGACAGCTACACAGCCCGTCTCAATGTGCATGCCTACGAGGCCACCAGCGTAATCGACACGACGCCTTATGAGCGCCTGCCGCAGCTGACCCTCGACGGCGCATTGCCCTTCCAGCCGGGCGGCCTACGTCTCAACTACAACACCGAGTTCGTGAGCTTCCAGCGCGACCTACGCAGTGGAAACTTTATTAATGAAGACGGCACCCCACAGCCTTGGTATGACGAGAACGTCAGCGGCCTGAATCGTGCCGAAGGCGAGCGCATACATTTGGAGCCGGGTGTCACCCTGCCGATGAACTGGAGCTGGGGCTTCCTGAAGCCCTCGGTCAAGTACGCGTATACGCAGTACGATCTAGATCTGGATAACCGCGGCCTCGCGACCCTTGCGCGGGAGTTCGAGGACTCCCCTGATCGCAGCGTGCCGATCTTTAGCGTCGACTCGGGCCTGTATTTTGATCGGGACACGCAAGTATTCGACAATACCTACCGGCAGACTCTCGAGCCACGCTTGTTCTACCTCTACGTGCCGGAAGAGGACCAAGACGAGATCCCAGTCTTTGACACCAGCGAAAGCAGCTTCAGCTACTCCTCGCTATGGCGCGAGAATCGCTTCAGCGGCAAGGACCGTATCGGTGATGCCAACCAGGTATCGCTTGGTGTATCCAGTCGCTGGATCGAGCCTAACGGCTTCGAGCGCCAGCGGGTCAGCATTGGTCAGACCTATTACTTCGAGGACCGTAAGGTTCAGATGCCAGGCATCAGCTATCGTGATCGGGATACCGACCAGTCTTCGGTCTCACCTTATGCCCTGGAGTACATGTATCGCTACAACCGTGACTGGCACTTCACCTCAACATTCAACTGGGACCCAGACAGTCGCAGCACACGCTCTGGCAGTGCCATGTGGCATTACCAGCCGGCGGACAATCCGCGCAAGATCGTCAACGTTGGCTACCGCTATCGCAACGACACCATGCGCTATGACCAAGCCAGCGGCAGGTGGACTTACGGCAGTGATTTCGGCGAGCCGGGACAGGCAAACTACATCAAGGACTACTACAAGATCGACCAGCATGACTTCTCTTTCATCTGGCCGGTCGCTCCGCAGTGGAGTGTCATCGGACGCTGGCAGCACGATTACGGCCGTAGCCGTACCCTGGAAGCCTT
>DNMQ01000399.1 GCA_003488145.1 Pseudomonas sp. | reverse complement strand
ACCCTCAACGGCCTGATGGCGATCCCCAACCTGGTTTCGCTGTTGCTGCTGAGTCCGGTAGTGGTCAAGCTGACCAAGGAATATTTCGCACGTAGCTGATGTCCGATAGCGACCGGTGCAGGCCAACCAGCGCTGCATCGGTCGTGCAACAGGAACAAGCCCGTGTCGACCACCCAGGTCGTGGAGCTGCGCGTTCCACGACCTTTTTTATTGCCTATTCATATCGAGGAGCGAAGCAAATGACTGAAATCACCCTGAAAGGCACACCGATCCAAGTGGCCGGTGACTTCCCCCAGGCCGGGCAGCAGGCCAAGGCGTTCCGCCTGGTGGGCGCTGACCTTTCCGATGTCGAGCTGTCGAGCCTTGCCGGCAAGCGCAAGATTCTCAACATCTTCCCGAGCATCGATACACCGACCTGCGCCACCTCGGTGCGCAAGTTCAATGCTCAGGCCAATGCCCTGGAAAACACCGTGGTGCTGTGCATCTCCGCCGACCTGCCGTTCGCGCAGAAGCGCTTCTGCGGCGCCGAGGGGCTGGAGAATGTCATCAACCTGTCCACCATGCGCGGTGCCGAGTTCCTCGAGGATTACGGCGTAGCGATTGCCAGCGGCCCGCTGGCCGGGGTCGCAGCTCGCGCGGTAGTCGTGCTCGACGAACAGAATCGCGTCCTGCACAGCGAGCTGGTCAACGAGATCGGCAGTGAACCGAACTACGAGGCAGCCATCGCCTCGCTTGGCTGATCTGCCTTGCTACGACGAAACGGCGAGTGGCTTTCAATAGCACTCGCCGTTTCGTTTTCTGGCGACAGAAAACCATCGGTTGGTGCGAAACCGCCCGTCGTCGTCAATTAGCGTGAACCCTCCGAGACAACTACTTTCAGGCATGCCGCCCGGCTTCAGCGTCGCGGGTGTGGAGAAGTCTGCAAAAGTGGCAAATAGGCAGCTTTTCAAAAATCTTTTCGCTCAGCTGCTGTCATAGCGCTGATGCCCATTGAATGGATTCAGTTTATGCCTACCTCAGAGATCAAGAAAATCGGTGTTTCCGGAACCGGAATGATCGCCCGCGGCTTCGTGCGGTTAATCAAGAAACACTATCCGGACATGGAAATCTCGCGCGTCCTGACACGCCGACCGCTCTCAACGATGGCTGACTTCCCGTTGGCAGACGTCCTCACCAATTCGCTGGACGAGCTGATCGATCATTCCGATCTGATTGTCGAGTGCAGCGGTGACGTGTTCCATGGGACTTCAGTCATCGAGCGCGCTTTCGAAGCGGGCTTGCAGGTGGTGACGGTCAACGCCGAACTGCAGGTGACCACGGGCTCCTTCCTGGCTGGCAGGGGCTTCCTCACCGAAGCCGAGGGCGACCAGCCAGGTTCGCTTGCGGCCCTGCATGAAGACGCGCTGCAGATGGGCTTTCAGCCGCTGGTGTACGGCAACATGAAGGGCTATCTGAACCATGATCCGTCGCCGGAAGACATGGCCTACTGGGCCAATCGACAGGGGATCAGCGTCGATCAGACCACGTCCTTCACCGACGGCACCAAGGTGCAGATCGAGCAGGTGATCATCGGTAACGGCCTGGGCGCCACCATTACCCGTCAGGGCATGGAGGGGCTGGCCTCGACCAACCTGGACGACAGCGCCAGCCTGCTCGGCATGATGGCCGAGCGAGCAGGGCAGCCAATCGTCGACTACGTCATTCCTTCCGGCTACCCGGCCGGCGGCGTGTTCCTGGTGGGCAGGCACGACGAGGATCAGGCGCAGGCAATCGAGTACTTCAAGCTGGGCCGCGGGCCGTTCTACACGCTGGTGCGTCCGTTCCACCTCTGCTCGCTGGAAGTGGGCAAGACCGTGCGCCGCGTGCTGAATGGCGGTGGTGTGCTGCTCAACAACTCGACCGAACCGACCCTCGGCGTTGCGGCCATCGCCAAGCGCGCCATGAAGCCGGGTGAGCTGATCGAGCGCGGCATCGGCGGTTTCCAGTTCCGTGGCGAGGCGATCAAGCTGGCCGAGCACCCGGATCACGTGCCGATCGGTCTGCTGCGCAAGACTGCACTCAAACGCGCCGTCGAGCCTGGCCAGATCATCACCTTCGACGACATCGACATTTTGCCGAGTCGCGCGCTGGATATCGTGCTGGAGCAGCGCAAGCCGCGCATGACCCAGGTCGAGAGCAAAGGGTCAGACTGGACCGCACCTGGCATCAGCACCATGGGAATGCTCGCCTTCGGTGGTTGAACGACGCTCAAACAAAAAGGCCGCTGTCTGACGTCAGCGGCCTTTTTGTTTCTGTTGTCGGTGATGATCGAAAGAGCGGCGATGCAGGACCGCCGCGTTGCCGTCAGGCCTTGCGCATGGACCAGTAGCGTGGCTTGAACAGGTCGCGCTCGCCGAGCAAGGTCACGCAGGCGGCGAAACCGATCAGCACCAGGCCGATATAGACGCAGAGTTCGATAAAACCTTGTGGCTGAGGCACGAAGTGCAGCGCGGCGGCCAACACCGCTGCTGTCGCGGCCCAGCGCGCGAGCACAGCCACACCGGCGCCCTTGGGCGAGGCGCGATAGACGAACAACCCCATGAACAGCGCCTGCAGCGTGACGCCGCTGGAGAAGGCCAGTGCCAGGCCAGCGGCGCCATAGTGCTTGTAAAGCGCGGCATCCAGGGCGATGGTCATGGCCGAGCTGATCAGCGTGATCACCAGAAACAGGCGAACCTGGTGCTGGGCGAGCAGGGCGCGGCCCCAGAGCAGGGCGAGCCCCATCGACGGCAGACCAAGCGCGTAGATGACCATCAGCGAAGCCGTTGCCTGGGTTTGCGTGGCGCCGAACTCGCCGCGCTCGAGCAGTACCGCGACCACCGCTTCCGGGAAGGAGCAAAGCACGACGGTGGCCGGCACCAGGAACAGCAACGTCGCCAGCAGCCCCTTGCGAATCACCGCGGCATGAGCGCTGTGATCCTGCTCGTTCCAGCTGGAGGAGAACTGCGGAAAGAGCACGGAAAGCACCGACATCGCATACAGCGTCAGCGGGATGGTGACGATGCGGAAGGCGAACGACAGCATGGTGATGCTGCCTTCCTCAAGGAACGAGGCGAACATCCGCTCGGCCAAAATGCACGCCTGCTGCGCGCCAGCGGCCATCAGTACCGGGGCGAATGCCAGGCCGAACTGACTGCCGTGACCTTTTTCCAGCGGTTGCGCCTCTCCCCGCAGGTAATGAATACGGCGGTGCTGCACGACGATCAGAGCCAACTGCGGCAACAGCATGCCGAGAAAGATCACCATGCCGCTGGGTTCGAACAGCAGAATCCCGATGATGGCCCCGGCATTGAGCAGCAGGGTTCGTGTCATCGGCATGACGAACACGTTGTCCATGTTGAGCAACGCGCCCTGGCAGTACAGCGCGGCCTGTACGCCGATCAGCAGCGCGCCGACGCAGAAGACCAGTTGTCCGTTGGCGACCTGTTCCGGTGTCCAGCCCGGTGCCAGGGCGTTCAGCACCCAGTAGCTGGTCAGCAGTATCAGCAGGCAGGCCGCGCCACCGAGCAGCATGATGCGCCAGTAAAGCCAGCGCGCGACCGCCTCGAACAGCGATTGCGACTGGCTGCGCAGCTTCTGCAGGTAAGGGATCATGGCGTCGCGCAAGGCGAGGCCGAGGAAGTTCTCGAAGAACAGCGGCAGGATCAGGGCGACGAAGATGAGGTCCGCTTCCCAGCTGAGGCCGAAGGATCGGGCGATGAACAGATCGCGAAGAAA